>JAUVPO010000212.1 GCA_030598625.1 Deferribacteres bacterium
CCTGTCTACGAACGACTTGAAACCCTGTATTTCCAGCTTTTTTATCTTCATTTCTTGTATGGTTTTACATGTTAAGGTAATTTGCGCTCAAGGATATCAAAGGGATTAGGGCTTGTAAAGAGAAAATATACTACAGGATGGGTATTGATTTTGCCTTGCCACAATATATAGTGCTAACTGCTTCTGCCGCTTTAATGAAAGATTACGCCTACTTGACGGGCTTGCCACAAGAATATAAGATCTTTTTATAATACTTAAAGGGCTAAGCGGAGGAAGATTTGATTAAAATTATAGATAGAAAGCTCATGGAGGAAACATCCGAAAAGGCGGCCGCATCCCCAAGGCTAAGGATGAATCATAACTTCCATGAACTTTCAGACGGTGTGCAAAGGATGCTCAATGCCATCGAGCCCGGCAGCTATATAAGACCACACAGGCATCTTGATCCCGATAAGATGGAGATGTTTATCGTGTTAAAGGGGAAGGGGGCGGTGATTACCTTTGATGACGATGGCCAGATGCTTGAGTGTTTTATGCTGGAGGCTGGCGGAGAAACGCTTGGCGTTGAAGTGCCACCCGGCGTTTGGCATACAGTTGTCTCTATGGAGGAGGGGACGGTTTTTTTAGAGGTGAAGGATGGTCCTTATGTGCCTTCAACTGATAAGGACTTTGCGGCCTGGGCTCCTTTGGCTGACACGCCGGAGGTGGATCAATATATGGCAGGGTTACAGGGAAAGCTTAATAAAATATGAAATTCTGTTCTATGTGCGGGGATTCTTAGTCCTACAAAATTGCGATAATTTGCTTCCTGAAATTGTATGATTTGAATATATTGGTTTTGAGCTGAGAGGCAACGCCAGAGCCGCCCCTTACCGACTTCACCTAATAATGCTCAAAAATTGAAGAAGAAAAAATTAACAATTACTAAAGAAAAGTGAGAGGAATAAAATTCTTTAATTTATCTAATCAACACATCACGTGCCATTTTGTTGGTATAAGTTTATCCATACATCGGATGTATTATTTTTTTGATGCGGGCAGAGTAAAAATGAACTTACTCCCCTTTTCCCACTCGCTTTCTACCCATATCCGACCTCCATGCATTTCTACAATATCTTTACAAATAGAAAGCCCAAGTCCAGTCCCTTGATATTTTTTTGTTGCCACTGACTCAACCTGTTTAAAAGGCTCAAATATTTTACCTAAATCTTCTTGCTTAATTCCTATTCCAGTGTCTTCAATAAATATTTCAATCATATTCTCATTTCCTGAGTTGTCTTTCACTTTTTCCGCTACAACTCTGATGTGGCCGCCCTCTGGTGTAAATTTAGCGGCATTTGAAAGCAAATTAATCAGTACTTGTTTGAGCAATCTCTTGTCGGCTGAAATGACTCCAATACTTTCCTCTATTTCCATTGTCAGCTTAAGAGTTCCTGATAAAAGTTTATTTTTTATAAATAAATGACTTATCTCTATTAGTTCCGGCAAATTCACTTCTGAAATTTCCAGTTTCATATTACCGGATTCTATCTTGCTGAGATCAAGTATGTCATTTATCAAGGAAAGCAGATGGTCAGAACTGTCGTAAATATCCTGGATAAGGTCCCTTTGTCGTTCAGGCATGTCCCCAATCATGCCATCTTTTAATATTTCAGAAAAACCAGTAATGGCATTTAGGGGTGTTCTCAGTTCATGAGACATATTAGCAAGAAAATCCGATTTAGCCTTGTTTGCAGTCTCGGCATCCTTTTTTGCTTTCTCAAGATCAAGCTCTATACGTTTGCGATCTGTAATATTTATAATATAACCAAGATAATGGGTGACCTTACCTTTTTCATCTCTGATAATCGTTGTATGCTCATGAAGCCAAACATACGAACCGTCCTTCATTGCTATGCGGTAAGGTTTGTGGCTAAAATTCTTTGCGTCTTTTGCAATATTGGTTTTTACCTCTTCAGCTACCCTTTCTATATCCTCATTGTGGATGATTGCCGAGTAAGCAATTTCTCTTGAGAGGAACTCTTCGGGCTGATAGCCTAAAACATCATAAACATTCGGGGAAACATATTCCACAGGGCACCCCTCCTCATTACGCCACTTGAATACAACTACAGGGCCGTCAACAAACATGTTTCGCTCATTAAGCAGCGCATCTTCAGCCTTTTCACGGGCCCTTTTTTCATCGCGCCTCCTGATTACGTCCCTCAATACATAAGGGAGCGTCTCCATATGTATCCCGGTGTCCTTTGTAATGTAGTCGTCAACGCCTGACTTCAGCGCCTCGACGGCAAACTCCTCGGAACCTGTCCCGGTCAGAAGCACCATCGGAAGCTCTGTTTTTTCAGATATAAGCGTCCGACATAACTCCAGACCGGTCATGCCAGGCAGGGTCTGGTCGGCAACTACAATATCAAAAGAAGAGGAGTCTGAGCGTACCCTTTCCAGCGCCTCTTCCGCTTTTATGAAATCGGTAATTTGGCAATCTATGCATGCTTTTTTAAAGATCCTGCGTAAGATAATCCTGTCATGCTCACTGTCCTCGACCAGAAGTATACGTATAGCTTTAGAATCGTTTCCCATATTAATCCCATCCTCCCGAAATTTCGGCGATCTCCCAGAAAAGATTGATACGTCTTATCGCCTCGGAAAAACCTTCAAACCCTATGGGCTTTAAAATGTAGGCATTGACATTGAGCCGGCGGCTTTCTGCTATGTCCTCATCCGCCTTAGATGTAGTGAGGATTACGACATTCAGGTCTTTTAGTTTTTCATCCTCCCTGATATGTTTTAGCACTGCAAGTCCGTCCATCCTGGGCATATTTATGTCGAGGAGTACAAGACCGGGCCTTGGCGATGATTCCGGCTCGCTGTACTTTTTCCGTCCGTGGAGATAGTCGAGGCACTCTTCGCCGTCCTTGACTATGTAGAGAGAGCTATTAATGTTGTTTTTCTTCCATGCCCGTTTTGTGGCCACAATGTCGTGCTCATTGTCCTCGGCCATTAAGACTATTAAAGTTTTATCGCTCATTTAATTACCCTTTTTTAATTTTCTCGACAATGTGCAAATTTTTTCCTGACGTTCTCCGCGGAAAAAAGTATTTACCCGATTCCTTCCTACTTCATCGCCGGCAGCGAAACATAAAAGGTACTCCCCTTGCCAGTCTCCGACTCCAGGCGGACCGAACCGTTAAGCTTTTCCGCTGCCTTTTGGACGATGGCAAGTCCAATACCTGTTCCCTCGTATTCCTCCCTGGAGTGAAGGCGCTTAAAAATGCTGAATATTTGTTTATGGTAGCATTCGTCTATCCCGATGCCGTTATCTTTCACATAAACATCGACATAATTCTCCTCGCGCGGGAGCCAGCCTATCTCCACCCGTTGGTGGTCTGACGGGTTGAACTTGACTGCGTTGGTGATGATGTTCTGGAATATCTGCCGCAAAAGAACCGGTTCAGCCATAATAACGGGCATACCCTTGGCGATTTCAACCTCCACGTCGCTCGGTAGTTCAAATGATTTTACTAGTGACAGCAGAAAATCTCCGGTCTCAATTTCTTCCGGTTCGCCTATATTTCTTCCGACTCTGGAAAGATTGAGCAGGTCATTAACCAGTTCCTCGCTCTGCTGGACAGCCTTGCCGAGACCGTCTAGATATTCCTTCTGATCACCGTCCAGGCTGTCTTCCAGGTCTTCACGAAGGAAATCGGCATAATTATGTATGGCCCGAAGCGGCGTCTTGAGGTCGTGGGAGACCACATAGGCGTATTGCGAAAGCTCTCTATTCACCTCCTCAAG
>JAUVPO010000074.1 GCA_030598625.1 Deferribacteres bacterium
AGGTTGCCGCAGTTAATCCTTGTTGATGGAGGGAAGGGACAGCTGTTGTCCGCGCAGAGAGCAGTAAAACCATTCAACCTCCCTGTTGAAATAGCGGCAATTGCAAAGGCGGGAGATGGGGTTGGCAGTGTCAGATCGGCTATTCGCGGTGAACTCGACAGAATTTACCTGCCCGGGGAAAAGGAACCTGTGTATCTGGAACCTTTTAAGGCGTCGACACACTTACTTCAAAAGATACGCGATGAGGTCCACCGCCTTGCAGTAAACTATCACAAAAAACTTCGCTCAAGAAGAACTCTTGAATCACCGCTTGAGAAAATTAAAGGCATTGGAAAAACAAGAAGACTTTTGCTCTTAAAACACTTTGGCGGCATTGACGCGATCAGGAAGGCGTCATTGGATGAAATCGCTTCTTTAAAGGGGATGAACAGAAAGGTGGCTGGTGACTTAAAAAAGTTGTTATAGGGTTTAAGGACAGACCCTAAATTAAAATGATTAATGAAAAGAGCATAAAAAAATATATTAAGAAGCTTTTTGGGAAAGAGGTACGCCGGGTTGATATAAAAAAACTCGGCGAAGGCGTTCAGGGCGCCGGCTTCTTAATAGAAATAAAAACTGAGGAAGCAGATAAGCATTATGTAATAAAAGGGCTTTTCCCGGAAGGGCTGGAGCATGACTATCCTGCTGACAGGGCGGGAGTCTTCCTTCTGGATCTTGAAGAGTTCGGGAACCTCCCCAAACATGTGAAGGCGGTTGATGTTCTGGCAGAAACAGAGGACGGGTCCATTAAATCTATCGGGGGCGGCAGTGAATACTATCTTCTTATGGAAAGGGCGGAAGGCAGACATTATTTTAATGACCTGGCGGCTTTTTCCAAAAAAGACCGGCTGGAAACCGCGGACATTGAAAAGATTTATTCATTGGCCTCATATCTGGCAAAGATCCATTCTGTTAAAAAAGATTCAAAACACCTCTACTGGAGAAAAGTCAGAGATACTATAGGCCACGGTGAGTGCCTCATGGGAGTGTTCGACACATATCCTGAGGGGACAATCAGTTATGATGAAATGGCGGGAATCGAAAAGAAATGTGTAGACTGGAGGGCGAGACTTAAGCCTAAATTCAAGAGGCTCTGCCAGGTGCACGGCGATTTTCATCCCGGTAATATATGGTTCCAAAACGGTGAGGATTTTATACTCCTCGACCGAAGCAGGGGTCCCTGGGGTGACGCCGCCGATGATGTGACTGCGTTGACAATAAACTACATCTTTTTTTCAATAAATCAATTCGGGAGACTGCACGGGCCATATCTTGAAGCCCTGAGCCTGTTTTATGAAAAGTATATCAGCAAGACGGGAGATGAGGAGATTCTTCAGGTTGTCGCCCCATTCTATGCCTTCAGGGGCGCTGTAGTCGCAAACCCGGCATTCTATCATGAAGTTACAGCGGAAAACAGGCGAAAGATTCTTAACTTCGTGCATGGCGTGCTTGACGATGGATTGTTCCATCTTGAGAAGGTAAATGAATACATAAAAAAAGGGGCCGGGGATTCGAGCGGACACGAATAACGGTTTACGGTTTTTTATTATGGATATTTCATATCTCAGAAAAATCGGGGAGAGGCTTAAAAGGGAAATCCCTTTACAGTTAGAGGAACTGCGTAAAGCCGGTCCGGTCGGCAAAGGCGCAAGCGGCGACATAACTCACATGATCGATAAAAGGGCTGAAGATATAGTCGTTGAGGAGGCTGAAAAGTTTGACGAACCCCTGACTATAATATCTGAAGAATGCGGATTTAAGGATATAAAGGGCGGCGGCAAAAGGCTTTTAATAGATCCTGTAGACGGAAGCAGAAACGCAATAAGCGGGGTCCCTTTATTTTCTACCTCCATTGCCATAATAGATGGCGATGTTATAGGGGACGTCTCATGGGGTTATGTTATTAATTTGATAAGCGGTGATGAATTCTGGGCAGGAAAGGGAGAAGGCAGCTTTTTAAACGGTAAGCCGATCAGGACTCAACAGGATAGTGCTTTTAAGGTTATTGCATACGAGACCAGTACGCCGAAAGTGGATATGCCGAGAATTTTACCTCTTGTATCCATGTTTAACAGGGCCAGATGTTTTGGTTCAACAGCGCTTGATATGGCGTTTCTTTCTCAGGGCGCTGTCAGCACATTCATTGTCCCTTCCCTGTCAAGGAGTTTTGACTTTGCCGCGGGATATCTGCTTGTGAAAGAAGCAGGCGGTATAGTAACAGACCTCGATGGAAAAGAAATAGACGGGACCGAAATAGGCGTTAAGAGGGCGACGCCCATTCTTGCATCGGCAAACGAGGGATTGCATAAGAATGCCCTGGAAGTTTTGAGGGCGCGGCCATGTTAAATATTTATGCCACGAAAAAAGCAGACAAAGAAGCATCTCTGCCCCGATTGTAATTTTTGCCAGTGGTGCAGTGATGAGCGCTGCGGATTATGCAGGCCTTCATGCAAAAGGCGAAAAAGGGAGAAACAGAAGCGCCATAAACCGCTCTTTCTTAATTATTAATAAGAGTCCGTTCACGGCATACTTATGCTGATCTCATAGCTTCCCACTGACACTTTGTCTGCAATACCTTGCTTCCATAGAAGGTCAACTACTTTTGATTTTGAGAGTTTTGGGACCATTAAAATCAGTTTTGCACCGAGGCCTGTGAGAGTCTTCCAGTCGCCGGCTTTTTCCGGGGTAATACAGCCTTCGGTCTCAACTTCCATAATCGCGAGGACAATGCCGTGATTCCCGAGGATCAAGTCGGGGTAATGCCCGTTAAATTCATTTTTCTTTTCATCCCCGATATTCGTCTTAATGTCATTGTAATCCCGCGAGAGCCTGTCCCTGAGATAGGAGACCATCCAGTCATGGATTAATTTTTCGTTCTTCATAGCTACATGCTTTTCCCCAACCTCGCCTTATTCTCCATTAAGGCCTGAACAGGCTTCAATCCATAAGGACTGCCCTGTTCTATTGCCTTCAGAACAGTCCCCCCCCCCGTGAAAAAATAATATTTTGAACTTTCAAGAACAGAAAGGTACAGGCCGGGACAAAGATTTTTGAATTCCTGAAGGGTGTCACCGCCTCCGTATAATTTTAATGCTGATTTGTTTCTGTCTATTGTTTCATCAAGCGCTTTGGAGCCGTCAGGAAAATACGGGGTAAGACCCATAACCGCGTTGACAAAGATCGTTTTTGCATGCAGTACAGCTTTAGAAACTTTTTCATCTGAAAATGATTTCGGGTTGATATCCAGTATGTAACCATACTGCTTGCCTTTTTTAAAATCATTGAGCGATATGCTTCTGAATTTGCCCTCGATTTTGCCGTCTGTAGTGTCTGATTCAATAACATACGGAAGTTCCAGGATTTTTTGTGTTTTCTCATCTGTCCTGACAAGTTCTTTTGCGATTTCAATGTCTTCATCGGCAATTCCCTTAATCGAGATGCCATATTTAGCACAGAGATAAGCATTATATAAAACTCCCCCGAGGATTAAATGATCGGCTTTGTCGTATATCGCGTAAAGAGGTCGGATCTTTGTATCGTATTTTGAGCCGGCGATTATTGCAAGAAACGGCCTTTCAGGGTTTATGACATTGTTCAGATTCTGTATCTCCTGTTGCATGAGATGGCCGGCGTATGAAGGAATGAACTTTGTAATATCATAAGTTGAGACATGAGGCTGCCAGGAACCAAAGGCATCATTAACATAAACATCTGCAAGGTCTGAAAGTAGGACGGCAAAATTATCCCTGGAGAAACCTTCTCCTTCTTCCCCCTGGAACCATCTGGTATTTGGAAGATATATGCCCCCGATTTTGCGGTTTTTTAAATCTTCAATAGCGCGGTAAATGGAATTTTCAATCCCTGATATTCCGGTTTCCGGATAAATTTCACATTCGGGGATAAGAAATTCTATGTAAAGCTTGCGTTTCAGATATTCAACTATTGGTTCCACAGAGTCCTTTGGACTGCATGTTATATTTCCTGTCTTCTTGTCCCTGGGCCTTCCGACATGTGTCATGAGGATAGGTCGTCCCCCCCGGTCTAAAATATAGTAAAGAGTGCCGAGAGTTTTATCAATCCTGAAGGGGTCCTTTATGACGCCCTTCTGTACTACATTATGATCAAAGCGCACAAGGACCACCTTTCCATCGAGGTCGGCCTCCTGGAGAAGCGGGAGTCTTTTACTTATGGCAGTTGATTGCATAGCACATTTTAGCAGAAGAAAATAAATTTGAAAAGATTTTTTGTAAAGAAAACCGTAATATTGAACTGCCCGCAATATCTTAATGCACTCAAATTTCGTATCCCCGTATCGTGCATCCTGTATCACGCATCAGTATAATAGATACATGTCCTGGGTAATATGGATTACGGGCTTGCCCGGAAGCGGGAAAAGCACTGTTGCGCTGAAGGTGAAAGAAAAAGTCCCTGACACGGTAATTCTCAGAATGGATATTCTGCGTAAAATCGTGACACCTGAACCGACTTATTCAGGGAAGGAGAGAGAGTATGTTTATAAGGCGCTTGTTTACACGGCAAAAACCGTTTATGATCTCGGGCATAATGTCATCATAGATGCAACGGGGAACAGGAGATTTTGGCGGCAACTTGCAAGAAAATTAATCCCGGATTTTTTTGAGATTTATGTGAAATGTCCGCTGGAATTATGCAAAGAACGCGAAAAGACCAGAATTGATACCCATGACGCGCCGGCTGAAATATATAAAAAAGGCGAAGCAGGCTCGCCCGTGCCGGGAATTAATGTACCATACGAGGAGCCGGAAAACCCGGAATTGACTATTAATACTGAAAAAGAATCTACTGAAGATGCAGCGGAAAAGATCGTCAGGTTGATTCAAAAGCAATCTTAGTTGTAGGGGTAATTCATGAATTACCCCTACTAGAAGAATCAGGAGGGAACATGAAGTCTTATCGTAAAGAACTCTGGTTTAATGTCCCGGCACGGCGTGAATTCATTAACATTACGTATCAGGTTGAAGAATGTTTAAGAGAGAGCCGCATTAAAGAGGGACTGGCGCTTGTCAATGCCATGCATATAACGGCTTCTGTCTTTATTAACGACGATGAATCCGGGCTTCATCATGATTACGATAAATGGCTCGAAAAACTTGCGCCGCACGAGCCCATTTCACAATACCGGCATAACCGTACCGGAGAAGATAATGGTGATGCACATTTAAAAAGCCAGGTCATGGGTAGAGAAGTTGTTGTAGCGATTACAGATGGAAAACTGGACTTTGGAACATGGGAGCAGATTTTCTATGGAGAGTTTGATGGAAGGCGGAGGAAAAGAGTGCTCGTAAAAATTATCGGAGAGTAGAAGAACAGACGCGCTTTTTATCTTACCGTTTAAGGATTTTTGCCTTCTGAAAATGTTTCCCCGCCTTTTTCCGCAGCCCTTTCCCTGAGTATGCGACCCCCAGATTATAGTGAGCGTCGGCATAGTCCGGTTGTAATTCTACCGCTTTCTTATATTGTATTATCGCATTATCATGCTGTCCCTTAAGATAATAGGCAAGACCGAGATGGTTAAAAGCCTTGGCATGATACGGATCCAGGGCGACTGCCTTTTCAAAATGATGAATCGCTTTGTCAAGTAATCCCTTCTGCCCATAGGCTATGCCGAGGTTATAGTGGGATTTAAAGTAATCCGGTTTGAGTGTGGCCATTTTATTAAAATAAAATATGGCCTTGTCCGGTTGCCCCTGCTGAGAATAGGCAACACCGAGATTGCTGTAGGCCTCAATCATGTCCGGAGATATTGCGATTGCCCTGTGAAAATAAACAATTGCCTTTTTGAGTTGTCCCTTTTTGGCGTATGCTTCCCCCAGATTAGTTAATCCTGCCGGATGACCGGGACTTTTTTTAACAACATCCTCCCATAAAGTTATTTCATCTTGCCATATAATATTCCTTGCATAAGAAGCGCCGCAAAGCGCTATGATAACGCATATAAGCGCTGCCTTAACTGTTTTCTCAAATCCGGGCAAACTGGTCCTGAATTTGTCTGCTGCAAGGAACACAAAAGTTGCTATTGAGATGAATATCCCTGCTGACGGCAAATACATCCTGTGTTCAAAGATTACATCTTTAATCGGGATAATACTTGACTCCACAGACAGAGTTATAAAAAACCAGAAAACCCCGAAGGACATAAGAAGTAAACCTTGAACATAAAACGGCGATTCGCAGACATTGGTATTAAGCCGGTAAGAGGACTTCTTTTTAACGCGATAAATGAGATAAACGGCAAAACTGAACAGCAATGAAAGAAACAGGAAAGAAAAAATAACATTGACGTCAAAAAAAGAACGATATACCGGATAGTCATAAAGAAGATTCTGATTCACGGGAAAAAAAATCAGCCTTATATACGTCATTACCACCCTGAATTGAGTGAGGAGATAATCAAGTCTTGACATTTCCGTCTGGACCTTTGTCGCTTCACTAACGTCGATTATTAAGTCTTCAACAGGCCCGTTTACCGATAGAAGACTAAACGGAATAATCAGCATGGTGAGAAGAAGAGGTATGAGATATAAGATCCTCTTCCTGATTTTCCCCTCAAGGAAGATAAACTCATAAACAACCACGGTAAGAGGCAAGGTAAAGGCTATCTGCTTAGTCTTCATCGCAAAGACAGCGGAAACAATAGAAATCGAATAAAAGATTATGCCTGAGACCGGGAAAGATCTTGACTCACTTTCTTTAATCTGAAGTATTCTCATCTTTATATACATAACGAGTGAGAGAAGATAAAACATGGTTGCAAGGGATGCAAATCTCTGGACAATATATGTAACCGCCTGTGTCTGCAAGGGATGGCTGAGAAAAAGCAAGGCAGAAAAAAGGGCGACATATCCCCCCCCCCGCTGTTTATTAAAGGGAGGTCGGTTGGATTTAATTGCAATCTCCCGGCTCACGTGGGTTGTGAACGTCAGGATAACCAGAACATAAACGAGCATTGCATTAATAATATGTATCAGTAAATTCACTAAATGATAACCGGTGACATCAAGGCCGTGCAATTTGTAGTTAATGGAAAATGTCAGATAACCTATGTATCTCGGGTTTGATATAATGTCCTCTGTAAATAACTGCTGAAGGTAAACGATTAGGTCTTTAATTTCACGGTTTTCAATAATATTGTTCCTGTCATCAAGATGAAACGGGACATCGAATGTATTGGAGTAGACAAGAAACCCCAGGAGAATAATTAACAGGACGTGAAGAAAACGTTTATTCATGCACTAATTGTGCACTAATCAACGCAGCGCTTTCAAGCATATTTAATAAATAAAGTCACGCGTTAACATGAAGGAAACAAGTGGACGGGCAATTCAGGAGGGAATGGATATTATGTGCCGTCTTTTCCGGTATGACAGGTAAAACAGCCGGTGCCGGCCGCAGCGCCTGTAGCGCCTACAGACATGTCGTTGTAGTCCCATCTGAGAATATCAGGATAATTGGAACCATGGGAACTATGGCAGGAAAGGCACATGACGACATCCACTCCAGGGTTAACAGTGTTATCAATGTTATCAGGGACGGTTGTCCTGGCAACAGGGGCCTCGACACTGTATTGGTTTAAGTTGTTAGGGTTATATGTACCATATTCACCGCCTGCAGGCAACAGCACATCCGTAGGATGCCTCTGAAATGGTGATGAGTTGCTTGCCCCTATTCCTGCTTCATCACCATAGGTTCCACCGCTCAGCGTATGAACATTGCCGTGACAAGTAGCGCAGAACCCACTTATTGTATTTTGCGGCGCTGTTATCCCGTCTGGGCTATGGCATGTAGAGTTGCAGTTCCCGCCATTATACTGCAGGGGGGAAGTAGCGCCATAGTATTCATTATGACTGCTGGAGTTTTTATTCTGCCACTTGTCGGTTTGGTTCTCGAGACCCTTTACTCCCCAGAGAAACCGGTAGCTGTTATAATCACTGTCCGCGACATCGTTCTTTCCATCAACATTTTTATGGTGAGCGCCTTTCAGGGCATATAAATTGGAGTTTCCGCTGCCCGGGGACCTCTTACCGTGACAGCCATTTTCACCTGCGCATGTCAGTTCCTGTGGGGGAACAGCGTTTATGTCATGCTCCGCACCAAGGAATGCTCCCGGGGTCGTATCATCATGAGTTTCATCCGGATTGCCGATGTCAACTATGTTATGTCCCCTGTTATCGTTACCACTGCCCTTGTTGGCGGCGCCGGTAATATAAGCAAAATTGCCCCCTGCCAGATCACCTGAAGGGTCAGTGTGATAAACCTGGGGGATATCGCTGCTTCCTATGGTTACTATTTTGTCTGCCGTTCCCATCCCGTGACACCCCAGACAGCCTCCACGGACCAGCCCGGGATAAGGTCCCGTGCCTGTCCACGTCTTACCGGCAGCGCCGTATGTAGCCATAGAAGTTCCGTCCTGGCTGTTGTGC
>JAUVPO010000026.1 GCA_030598625.1 Deferribacteres bacterium
AAAGATCGCCGGAAAAACCAATGCCCGCTATTTCAGGGCCACGGATACGGAGTCGTTAAGAAGTATTTATAAGGAAATAGACGAACTTGAGAAAACACGGATTGAAGAAAAGGGATATACGGAATATGAGGAACTGTTCCATCTGTTTCTGATACCGGGAGCGTTGCTGCTGCTGCTGGAGATAATTATGAATAATACAATATTGAGGAGGATACCGTAACCCCCCTGTCTCCCCTTAACTAAGGGGGGGTGAGTATATTAGATGAAATTCGGGAATTTTCATGCAATACATTTTCTCTGGCTTTTTGCCGCGCTGGTCATGTTTTACGTCTGGTCATTTAAAAGACGCAGGGCCGATATGGAAAAGTTCGCCGATAAAGAGCTGCTGAATGAGATCGCCTATTCACTGGACGGAAAAAGACAGCGGATGAAAGCGATGCTCCTCCTCGCCTCTGCGCTGATAATTATCCTGACCTTAATGAGGCCGCAGTGGGGATTTGAATGGAGGGAAGTAACCAAGAGCGGGATCGATATACTGATCGCCCTCGATACGTCCAACAGCATGCTTGCCGAAGACGTGAAACCCAACAGGCTTGAGCGTTCGAAGCTGGCAGTTAGAGACCTGGTAAAAAAACTCCATGGGGACAGGATAGGTCTCATTGCTTTTTCAGGCAGCGCTTTTCTGCAATGTCCCCTTACCGTAGATTATGACGGATTTATATTGTCCCTCAATGATCTTGATGTGAACACGATCCCGAAGGGAGGCACTTCCATATCCAGCGCTATAAAGGTGTCGCTTGATAGTTATAAAGGCGGCAATACAAAATATAAAGCGCTTGTAATCATAACGGACGGAGAAGACCATGAAGGCAAGGCCCTTGAATGGGCTGAAAAGTCAAAAGAGCGGGGCATAAAGGTTTTTACGATAGGTATCGGGACGAAAGAAGGAGAGATTATTCCGGTATCTGATGAAAGCGGTAACAGGATGTATTTAAAAGACAGGAGCGGGAATGTGGTTAAAACGCGTCTTGATGAGGCGACATTGCAAAAAATAGCATTGACAACCGGAGGCAGTTATGTAAAGTCCACGGGCGCTGAGTTCGGTCTGGACCTGATTTACGAGAAAAAATTGTCAAAGATGGAGAAAAGGGAAATTGAAAGTAAGATGGTCAAAAATTATTATGAAAGGTATCAGATACCACTGGCTGTCGCCCTTCTGCTTCTGTGTATTGAGCCGTTTGTCAGGGAAAGGCGGAGGAAATAGTTTATGAAGAAGTTAGTAATATATATATTGTTTTGTCTGACACCGGTGATCTTTCCCTTTAATGTCTCTGCTTTTTCTGTTCCCGGTGGTGTGGATGAAGGGAATAAACTATATGAACAGGGGAAGTATGATGAAGCCGTGGAAAAATACAGTGAAGCCAGAAATGAATCTCCTGATTCAGATATAGTCAACTTTAATTTAGGGGCGGCGCGTTATAAAAAAGGGCAATACAGGGAGGCCATAGAGGCATTTACGCGCGCGTTGAATACGGAAGACAGGGAAATCGAGGAGAAGGCCGTTTATAACATGGCAAACAGTAAATATCAGCTTGGCAGCGGGCAGGCTGAAAAGGATTTGAATACAGCCGTTGCCTTGTACCGTGAGGCGCTTGATTATTATAAAAGGGCCATGGAAATAGATGAAGGTGACAGGGACGCAAAATACAATCACGAACTCGTTGAGAAGCAATTAAAGGTTCTCCTGGACAGGCTGAAAAACCAGCCCCCCGGGCAGCAGGATAAGGACCAGGACCAGAATAATGGGGACAAAAAGGAGTCACAGGAGTCCGGGTCGGACCAGGAGCAACGGGGTGAAGAACAACAGGGTGAGCAGCAGGGGCAGGAGTCGGATGACAGGGGAAATGAGTCATCGGGAGACCGGGAAGAAGCGGCCGGTGAAGAAGGAGCGGAAACAGAAGGCAGGGCGGAAAACAGCGGGGAAGGGGCGCGGGAGATGTCTCCTGAAGAGGCAAGGATGATGCTGGAGGCATACGGTCAGGAAGAAGGAAGAGAAGGGATGAAGAAACCAGGGAGACGACGTTTTAAAGGGGTGCTCAGGGACTGGTAAGTTTTAAGGGTCCAGGTGGCCAGGGGGGAAACGGGTCCCGGAATAATATGATAAAGAAAAGGATTTTAAATACATTAAGCATTCTGTCAATTGCGGCATTAGCAACTGTTGTTTGTTGGGGAACTTCAGCTGCGGAAGAAATTAAATTTCGCGCTTCATTAGACAGGAACTTCATTTCTCTCGGACAGAGCGCGCAGCTCAGCCTTCAGTTTCAGGGATCATCCGGGATTCCAGCTCCGGAACTTCCGGACATCAAAGGTCTTCAATCGCGGTACATCGGGCCTTCCAAGAGGATGTCAATAGTCAACGGCAGGATGTCTTCGTCAGTAACGCATATTTACAAACTCGCTCCGGTTAGAACCGGAAAGTTTGAGATACCCCCCATCTCGTTTCAGCATAAGGGAGATGAATACGTTTCAAATACCCTGAAAATCGAGGTCAGTGACAGCGCAACGCCGGGAGGCCGTAGCGCCCGGACGGAGAGGGCCCCCTCGATAAACTTGAGCGACAGGGTCTTTGTAACCATGCAAACGCCAAAATCAAATCTTTATGTAAATGAAACTGCGTCGCTGAACATAAAATTATACATCAGCGGCGTCAGCATACGTGATGTCCAGTACCCGGAATTCAGTAGAGAGAGTTTTTCAGCGGGAGACTTTGAAAAGCCGCGGCAGTATCAGGAGAAAAGGGGCGGTGCAATATATGATGTAGTGGAATTTAAAACGGAAATATTCGCGACAAAGGCAGGCGAATTCAAACTGGGTCCCGCAAAGCTTAAAGCCAACCTCGTAACAGAGAGGAAAAGAAGAGGGACATCGGACATGTTTGACGGTTTCTTCGGCGGCTATGATGCCCATCCAATAGAGCTGAAATCCGGGGAAATATTTATGAAGGTCCTTTCCTTTCCTGGCAAAGACAGGCCGAAAGATTTTAAAGGGGCTGTGGGGGATTTTAAATTAAATCTGTTGGTGGCTCCCGTAGAAGTAAAAGTCGGGGACCCGATAACAGTGAAAATGTCCATAAGAGGAAAAGGCAATATGGATACCGTATCGAGTCCCGCACTGAAACAGATGGACGGCTTTAAGGTTTATGATCCGCAGGTTAAACGGGACGGGGACGGAAAAATATTTGAGCAGGTGTTGATACCCCTGAGAGAGTCTGTCAAGAGCATCCCTGAAATTTCGTTCAGTTTTTTTAACGCGGATAAAGGGCGGTATCAAACCATAGTAAAGAGAGGAGTCCCCGTTAAAGTTTTAAGGCCCGATAAAAAAGAGATAGTGTCTATCCTTGAGGCCCCTGTGCCGGGTGAAAAACCTGTCATAAAAGAGATATTCGGCAGGGACATTATTTACATAAAGGACTCTCCCGGAAAACTGGGGATAAAAAAGGCGTATCTTTACAAAAATTCAACATTCCTTTTGCTCCAGGTTTTACCTGTGGTCCTGTTTGTTTCCGTGTGGATGATTAAAAAGAGGAAAGAGAAATTGAGCCGGGACATAGGATATGCGCGGCGGCTTGCAGCCCCTAAAAAGGCCAGGAAGGGAATTCATAAGGCAGAGCAGTACCTAAGGAAAAACAAGACGATTGAATTCTACGATTCCGTATTCAAGACAACGAGGGAATACCTTGGCGACAGGTTTCATATCCCATCCGGCGGGATAACATCCGATGTAGTTGACCATACCCTGAAAGCCGTAAATGTCAATGATGTTATCCTTGGTAAATTGCGAAATATATTTAAAGAATGTGATATGGCGAGATACGCGCCGTCTGCGCTTACAACGGCCGGCATGGAGGACACGCTGAAAGACCTGAAAGAGGCCATTGACTATCTGGAGAAAAACAAATGATAAAATGCGCATACCGTTACTTCATCGCTGTCACGATAGGCCTTTTATTTAACCTTTATATATTCCTGCCTCTGTGCTTTGCGCAACAGGAAAGAAGCGGCAACCCGGAATATATTTTTTTCAGGGCAAATTCATATTATGAGGAAGGCAAGTATGATGATGCCATTGATGAGTATTCAAAACTGCTTGCGCGGGGCGTTGAAGGCGGCAATCTTTACTACAACCTCGGCAACAGTTATTTCAAAAAAGGCGAGTTGGGGAAAGCGATTTTATATTATGAAAAGGCAAAGAGACTGGTCCCGAGAGACAGCGATTTAAAATCAAATTATAAATTTGCCGGGTCACAGATAGAATACGATATTTCCGGATCATCGACGACAAGGTATGAAAGAGCGTTCAGTATATTTAATATGTTAACCGTTAATGAGATGACCGTGCTTTTGTCCGCTGTGTTTACATTAGCTGTTTTGTTTTTGATCACGCGCTTATTTATTACTGTTGCCGGGAGATACTCGATTTTATTTATGGCTGTCTCATTAATTGTTTTCGTATTGATTGCCGGCCCTCTTTTTTACAGGGTATCACTGCTTGATAAAGAAGCGATTGTAATATCCCGGAGTCCGGAGGCCCTGTTTGAGCCTTTGGATAATGCGACTGCACATTTCACGCTCTATGAAGGGATGAAGGTACATATGCTCCAGTCGAAAAAAGACTGGAACAAGGTCAAGCGGGCCAACGGAAAAGTCGGTTGGGTAAGGGCGCGGGATATTGAGAAGATTTAGTTGACATTATTAAGTTTCAATAATACTGAACTGAAAACAGGATTTCAGGATTCAAGCGAAGGAATCCCCCTTTTTTATTTACCGGCAATCAGCTTAAAAAAAATCCTGTAATACCTTAAACTCGACAGGATCATGGCGCCTCCGAAACCAATATATATGATCGAAAGATAATGTTTCGGCAATGCCGAATGCCTGAGGGCCATGCCCATGCCGATCATGATCGCGATTATCAGATAACTCTTCCACGGCTGAAATCCAAAGATGCAGACTTTACCCTCTTTCGCGGCAATGCGCGCGATGTTTTTGTCAACGAGTTTCAGAAACCCGAAATGGTGGATCAGGAGTGAAAGAAGGATTCCCGCTGCGCCAAACCATACGGCGTTGTTTGCAGTTGACTCTGAAAGCCAGATAAAGGCCAGCCTGCAGAGCGCTATCCCCACTATAATCCACATAATTCCTGAAAGGGCGACAAGGAATCTCTTGTCGATTGCCGGGTCAAATTTTTTGAGCTTAAGACGCATATACATCCATGGTCATGAAAACACTTTAAAGAGAAGGAAGGTTATGGTTATCCCGAGCAATGCGCCGAGAACAACTTCCCGCGGTCTGTGTATGCCTGTGCTGACCCGGCTTTGGGCTATAAGGATTGCCATTATCAGGACGAGCAGGGAAGATATAAAGCTTTCGGTAAGGAATGTGACCGCAACCCATATTGAAAAAGAGACAGCGGAGTGGCCGCTGGGCATGCCTCCTCTTAATGGCTGCCCCTTTCCGAAAAAAGTCTTTGTTATTATTACCAGTATCAGCACGACAATGAGCGCGACAACAGCGATATCCGGTTCTATGCGTTTTGCAATATTTAACCCGTTATGGAAGAAATATTTTACCGGTTCATAAAGTATGACGTATCCGATTATCGCGGCGCCAAACGCGGTTATAAGAACGGCGCCCGCGGCGGTATCCTTGATTATTTTCGCCCTCGGGTCGTATTCCTTAAACAGGATGTCGGTAATTGTTTCAATAGCCGTGTTTACCATCTCTATGGAAAGCACTATTATGGCCAGCGTTATTAAAACCACGAACTCGGCCCCCCGTACCCCGAGTACAAAGCCGATAAGAAGCACTAATATCGCCGCATACAGGTGATAACGCATGTGCCGCTGTGTCCTTGCCGCGTGAAGAATGCCCTCTATGGCATAATTAGCGCTTTGGACCCATTTTCTTAAAGGCATTAAATATCTCCTCTTCTTTTTTTCTCATTACCCGCGCCCTGTAACCCGATTTTTCATGGTCATACCCTAACAGATGCAGTGTGCCGTGAATCAAAAGACGGTATATCTCATCATAAAATCCGGCGCCTGAGTCCTTCGCCTGAGATTCCGCCCTTGGTATGTTTATCACGATATCTCCGAGAACGTTATTAGTAAAATTTTGTCTTAAAGGAAGTCCGGCTTCAAAAGAAAGCACATCGGTGCTTTTATTGATCCCCCTGTAAACGGAATTAAGCTCCGTCATCTTTCTGTCTCCAACAAACAGGATGCTTAATTCGGCCGCAGGTTGTTTTAAGAGGGAAAGGATTTGACGGGACGCTTTTATTATCTTTGTCTTATTTAGGGGTCGATGCCGTTGCCGGCTTTTTATGAGTATCTTCATCCTTAATTTCAAAGCCGGGATAATCAATGCGCTTGTGATACATGCTGCTCAGAAGATAAACAAAGTTGGTCCTGATTTCCCGTATGTCTTTAAGTGTCAGTTCGCAGTTGTCCAGTTGTCCGTCTATGAAACAGTGATTGATGATCCTGTCAACGAGGATTGAAACCCTTGCGGGCGTGGTGTCCGTGAGGGCCCTTGACGCGGCTTCAACTGCGTCGGCCATCAGCACTAAGGCTGCAACACGGCTTTTAGGTTTTGGCCCGGGATACCTGAAATCCTCCTCTGTAAGGGGCGCTATTTTATCATGCTGTTCCTTTGCTTTTTGATAGAAAAAGGTTTGCACCGAGGTCCCATGATGCTGCTGGATAATGTCTATTACTATCGGAGGTAGGTTATGCTTTTTTGCGAGTTCAACGCCTTCTTTTACGTGTGAAAGTAAAATCAGACTGCTCATTCTTGGCGCAAGTTTATCATGTTTGCTTACTGAAACGATCTGGTTCTCTATAAAATAATCTGGCATTTTGATTTTGCCGATATCGTGGTAATAAGCGCTGACTCTTGCCAGCAGGGGATTGACCCCGACTGCCTCGGCAGCGGACTCGGCCAGGTTGCCGACAATGATGCTGTGATGGTATGTGCCGGGGGCTTCAACTAGAAGCTCCCGCATCAGCGGCTGGTTAAGGTCAAGAAGCTCAAGCAGGCTGATGTCCGTTGTCCGTTTGAATAAGTATTCGAAAAGAGGCAGAAGGGCTGAGACAAGAGTGGCTACTATGATCCCGTTTGACAAGGCGGCCCCTACGACTATAAATGATTCCATGGATAATAGTTGCCCTTTGAAAAGAGATATTATTAAAGCGGTCAGTAGAGAAACCAGGCTGATGGAAAAGCCGGCCCTCCATATCGCGGAACGTCTCTTGCATCTTATAACACCAAAAGCTGCGGTAAGCCCGGTCGCAAATACAAAGATGGAATATAGTGGACTGTTTAACCATAATCCCGAGATAAGACTTATTATGACAGTAAAAACAATGGCGGTATGGATATCTATTAAGAGGGCGGCAAACATAGAGCCTGCTGCAAGCGGGACCGCGTAAACAAGGAGAAAAGGGTCAACGGGGCCAAGCCAGTTGGAAAAACCCTGCAGGACGTAATAAAACGTGCGTCCGATTACAAGGTTCCCTGACAGAAGTATCCCGATAAGGAGAATCATCGAGTAGTCATCTTTTATATCGGGCTTGTACCGGATGAAATCCCTGTAAAGGATGAGTAAGAGCAGCGCGATCATAAGAAAACCGCCGACAATTGCCTCTGTTGAAAGTGATTTGCCCAGCGCTATTGAGACATTCAGAATAGAAGTAAAAAACAACAGCATAAAGACCTTTACAAAGTTGTCCTTGTTGAAGTTGGACTGTTGTTTTTTCTTCCCTTTCGGATAATTATTTTTCATAGATTGTTATTACGGCTTTTTTCGAGTTTTTTATAAGCCTTAATTATTTCCTGAACGATTTTATGTCTTACCACATCCTTTTCAGAAAAGTAAATAAAGCGTAATTCCTTAATATCTTTAAGTAATTTTTCAATCTCTATGAGTCCTGACACCCTTCCCTGAGGGAGGTCAACCTGGGTCGTATCTCCGGTAATCACAGTCTTTGAGTTGAACCCCAGTCTTGTGAGGTACATCATCATCTGTTCTGAAGTCGTATTCTGTGCTTCGTCAAGTATTATGAATGAGTCATTCAGGGTCCTGCCCCTCATAAAGGCAAGCGGCGCTATTTCAATAATACCCTTGTCTATAAGACGGTAAGCCTTTTCCGCCTCCATCATGTCAAAAAGGGCATCATACAGGGGCCTTAAGTAGGGATTGACTTTTTCATATAAATCTCCCGGAAGGAAACCGAGCCTTTCTCCGGCTTCAACAGCGGGTCTTGCCAGAATGATCCTGGTTACCTCTTTTTTCAGCAGCGCATTTATTGCCATTGCCATTGCAAGGTACGTTTTCCCTGTGCCCGCGGGGCCTATCCCGATGACCATGTCATACTGCCTTATTGCGTCAACATATTTTCTCTGGTTTTCTGATCGCGGAACTATGAATTTTTTCTTTGATGAGACAGGGATATTGTTTAAGAAATAGTCTTTCAGCGGGGTTGAAGATGTTTCCCGGGAAGAACTGCTGCTGGAAGCGGGACCATGCGGGTCATTGCGCTCAAAGGCCTTTAAGGCATATTTTATATCTTCAGGGCTTATGATATAACCATTTGAATTTATTGAATAATATTCCCTGATAAACTTCCTTGCCTTATTAGCAGGCTCCTCATCGCCACGGAAAAACACTTTATTGCCTCTGATAGAAGCTTTAATGCCGAGGACTTCTTCCACGATTTTTAGCGTTGTATCAAGCCTTCCATATAAAGATGAAAGGTCTGTGTCTTCACCGAAATCCAGATCGAGTTTGACCGTAAGCGTTCTCCTTTACTACAGTATCTCCTCTTGTATAACTTATTCCATTTAATAATATCAAGGGGTATATAGGTTGATAATGTAATCATTCAGATTCTTATCCCTTTTCCGTTTGGTTGAACTATTACTATATGATTAACATAGCGTCTCCATATGAGAAAAATCGGTATCCTGCCTTTTGTGATTCAGAATAAGCCTTTTTCAGGAGATCGAGACCTGAGAATGCCGATACAAGCATCATTGGAGTTGATGCGGGGAGATGAAGGTTTGTAATGAGGGCGTCTAAAATCTTAAATCTATATCCGGGACAGATAAAAATTGATGTCTTGCCAATGCCCGGTTTAATCCTGTTTAATGTTCCGTCTGACGCGGATGCCTCAAGCGCTCGCGTGACTGTCGTTCCTACTGCAAAAACCCGCCTGCCATCTTCTTTGGCGGAGTTGATTGCATTGGCTGCTGAAACCGGAATTTCATATGTCTCTTCATCCATTTGATGATTTCTGATATCACAGGCTGTAACCGGCTTGAAAGTGCCGTAACCGACATGGAGCGTAATTTTTTTTACTGTGGCCCCTTTCTTTTTTATGGTGTTTAAGAGATTGTCCGTAAAATGCAGTCCCGCGGTAGGAGCGGCAATAGCCCCTTCATTTTTAGCGTATACGGTCTGATATTGCTCTGTATCTGATATAACAGAGTCCCTTTTTATATAAGGAGGCAGAGGCATTACTCCAATTTTATTTAAGACGGTTCTTATATCAGTGTTGCCCTGTTGAGACGGATTAGAATCAAAGTTGAACTTTATCCTGGCCATCGTCCCGTTTAAGCGGGATACATGCGCGGTAATTCCATGCTTGAGCATGATTCTTCCCTCATGCAGTCCTTTGACGAGGGCCTCCCATGTATTTCTTTCGAGTTCTTTTATTAATGTAATTTCAGCTTTTCCACCTGAAGGTTTAATCCCCATGAGACGGACGGGAATGACTTTTGTCTCATTAAGGACAAGGACATCGCCCGGTCGGAGATAGCCGGCAAGATCATTGAAAATTGCGTGTTCGAATTTATTTGTATTTTTATGAAGCACGAACAATTTTGAGGTGTCCCGCTTTTTAAGGGGATGCCGTGCTATTTGATTTTCCGGTACCCGGTAATCATAATCTGAAAGTTTCATAAGGATTGTTACAATTTATATCTAATAACTTGTTTGATGTTTGTGATTTAAGATTTAAGTATTTTGATACGTTAATGCAGGGAATTAGTTTTTAGACGCTAAATTCTGATAAGTCAGCTCCACGTCATTCTTTATTGTCGCGCCCGGATAGTAATGCGAAAGGATTTCCCGGTAGTTTTTCCCGTGTCTTGCCATTTCCAGAGCCCCCCACTTACAAAGTCCAACACCGTGACCAAAACCTTTCCCCTTGAAAGTTACATCTTCCCCTGTTATCGACAATGAAAAATGGGTGCTGGGCAACTCTTTCCACCCCAGCAGTTTCCGGAGTTCGGTAGCCTTAATTTCCTTCTCTGACAGGTGTCGGGGCGATTCTTCAAATAATATTTTGAGGGTTTTGACCCGGCCGGTTGAGGTATATGAAGAAATATTTATGTCACTTGCCTCGTCCATTTCAAGCGCCCCGGCAATCTCTTTAAATGAAAATTTTCTCTGCCAATTCTTAAATGGAGCGTTTATGATGTTGCAGTTTACAGACTTTAAATACGGGTAACTTTCTTCCCATACTTCTTCGGGGATTTCGGTCTTGCCCTCGCAGGTTACATGCCAAAACGCCTTAATGGGGAGGTTTTCATATGTCAATATTTCGCTCCCTGTTTCTTTTACCGCATACATAATTAACGGGTCCATTTTGCTATTGTTCCCGTATAAACGGTGGAGCACGGCAGATGAAAGATGATATTTTTTCTCTGCATTAATATTCTTATAAAAAGCCGCTTCGGTCCTTGCTATAACGGCCTGCGCCTTTAATGCTTCCATGTCCCAGTCCTTATCGATCTCCGAGGCTACTGCCGCTTCGATATATTTTTCAAGCGGAAGACTGTTTATAACATAAAGACCGTTTTTATCTCTTAAAACTTCAAGCGAACCCGAATAAAATTGTCCGTTGATTAATACCGTCCCTGTAAGATTATCGATGGTTTTAGCCTTATCAGAGGGCAGACTGTCATTCGTACTTCCAAGCATCAGGACTTTAATAATCTCCCTGGAGTCAGTATGTTCAGCTTTTGCCTGTTGCGGGAGCAGAAACAGCAATGTTAAAATGGTCAGGACAATATGTTTCATTTTTTAAAATATTCCCTTTATCCTTTATGTCGAATTCTTGTCACGTATGTCTTATTTTCTGCTGATAACGTAAAATATTACACTTAATATTATACTCAAAAGAATACTTGTTGCAACAGGAAAATAAAAAGTAAAGTTTTTTCTCTGTAAAACTATATCGCCCGGCAGTTTCCCCAAAAACGGTATCCCACTGTTTTTAAACAGGAGCAATAAAGCTCCAAGCACGGTAAATATAATACCGAAGGCAATGAAGAGCTTAGCTATATGTTGTAACGGATCAGGCATAAAAAAACTTAAAAATACAACCCGGCAAAGGGATCAAGTTGTTTTCCGTTTACTTGAAAATCTTTCGTCCCTGCTGTAAATGCATCCGCAATATTTTTGCCTGTACAGACCCATTTCTTTAGAGAGGGCCGAAGAATCTCTGAAATACGGCCTGAAATCTTTGAGATGGAAAAGGACATTGTATTTTTCGGCAAGTCCGGCGCCTGTATCAGCAATCTCATCAAAGTCCTGAAAAGGGCTTATCAGTAATGTTGTTGAAAATGCGTCAAAACCACGGGCTTGCGCTAATTCCGCGGTTTTTTCAAGCCTCAGCAGGTAACAGGACTTGCAGCGTTCAGGAGGCGGCGGAACAGGGGGATTATTATTTGCGCTATGGGGAGAGTTGAACATCCGGAAGAAACTCTCCGGCTTATATTCTTCGACGTAAGACATGTCAATACCCCATAAACCAGACAGCTTTTTTACCGAATCAAGCCTTGCCTCATACTCCTCATACGGGTGAATATTCGGATTGAACCAGAATCCCGTAAGATCATGCCCCTCAGATTTCATTAATTTAAATGGATACAGGGCGCAGTTGCCGCAGCATATGTGAAAAAGAATTTTCATTTTCCCCGTTTAACCCGGATAATGAATGCGTTGGGAAATAATTTATTTTTCGATACCTTAAATGCAATCTTAATCAAGGTAACGATATATATTTTATTCAAAGCCGTATGCATAATTTGATAATAAGTCTATCGAGTTAAATAAATTATTGAGCAATGCATTTATTATCCATATTAAAACAACCCATCTGCTTTCTGGATTCCAAAATGCTCGTACGCGAGTTTCGTGGCTATCCTGCCCCTCGCTGTTCTTTCGATGAAACCTTCCTGTAAAAGATAAGGTTCATATACGTCTTCAATGGTGTCCTTTTCTTCTCTGATTGAAGATGCGAGTGTCTCGAGTCCCACCGGGCCGCCGCTGTATTTCTTGATTATGGTAAGAAGCAGTTTCCGGTCCATCTCGTCAAATCCCATTTCATCAACCTCCATTGCTCCGAGGGCATTTCTTGATATGTCCATTTCTATTGCACCGTTGCCCTT
>JAUVPO010000170.1 GCA_030598625.1 Deferribacteres bacterium
CTGACTCAACCTTTTCTCTCCAGTCCTCAAGGCGGTCCATGTATTCACGGGGATCAATGTTGTCGCTTCGGAGTTTGGTTACGTTGAGAGCGATCACAGTAAAGCCGTTAACCTGAATGGGGATATCCCTCACATAACCTTTCTGTATTTCTTCCTTGAGATCGGAAAATATCAGTATATATTTTTTTCCGGCGCCGGTCTCGTTGATGAACTCCGTTGCCTGAAGGATGCCCCCGGTTATGTCGGTATAGGAACTCCCTTTTATATTGGACATAAATGAATCTATCTCTGACTGGAAGGCCCTCTTCTGTGAATTAGCCCTTGACGGTTTGCTGTCGAATATTACCTTTGCGATAATATCTTTTTCACTGAAGCTGCCCGTATCTATCCGGGCTACTGCGAATGAGTCACCCGGCTGAAGAGTGCCGAGAAGATAATTGATAATAGCCTGTGCTTTTTTCAACTCCTTTGTATATGTGCCGGAAGTATCGACCAGCATATACGCACCCGTGGAGTGGCTTTTGGTGTCAACGCAACCGCTCATAAAAAGCAGTGTGAATATGAAGTATGTAACCGTTGTTTTTTTCATCTGACCGCTTCCTCCTTTGCATTGATTTTTGATTCCCTGAGTTTATCATGCACCGTTTTCTCTATCCACAGCAGGGGGAAAATGAGTATATCATAGAGAGTTACGATGACCTCTCCAAGATGGTTTAATATGCTTCCGGCAAGTCTTAAGGTAAATGCGAACCCGCGCAGCATGGCTGCCAGGATGACGCCGAGTAATGTCCGGGATGAATCAATAAAGGATTCGAGTGGAATGGCAATAAGCGAAAGCGCGAACGGCAGAATAAAACCGAGTAGCATTTGTCCGACGGTCGGTATCCATCGATGGGAGGATTCGACGACCTCGGTGCCGGCCAGCGCCTGGCGTAATGCCTGATTGTCTGCGGCGATAAGGTCCCTCATGAAGGCCAATGCCGATTCAACACAGGCAAGGGCAAGGAGAAAGATAAACGACCACAAAATCATGCGGCGCCTTAACCTGTCATCCATTGTATGTATGACAGGAAAAAGCCGCGTGATCCGGAGAGATTCCATGAGAAAAATACCGAGGACACTCTCGAATAATATGATCACAAGCGCAGCAATGTTGGACATCTTGAACGGACCGATGTAACTGCCCCCCCCCACCATTTCGGACATTGGCAGGGCTATGAGATTGAAATTAACGATTATTCCACCCATTGCTATCAGCATCACGAGTCCTGATTTTACGAACTGTGTCATAGAGGACGACGATAACATGCTGACAGCCCTGTCGGTTCCGGACCGTATTTCTTCATACTGTGCCATTCTGTTATCGATTATTTTGGCGCGTTCCAGCAGGCCGTTTATAGTTTTGCCTATATCATTGACCTTGTTGGTAAGCTTTCTCCAGAAGGGCATCATTTTTCTTAACAATGAATGCCTCTGCTGACTTGCCTTCCGGTATTTTTCCATAGTTTCCTTGTGATGTTTTTGCAGTGTCCTATGGATTTCTCCGAGCATGTTTCCCACGAGCGTTTTCTCCGATGAAGGAATTTGGGAGACCGATTCTATCGCATTCAGCCATCCCGGCGGCGACGGCGGAGACTCGGTGCTTTCCCTGTAGTCCTCATCAATGCGGGTGATAAGGTCGGACATTGAACGGTGGAGGGCGGGATAGCCCTGGAGATCGCGCTGGACAACCGAATTGACGCGATGGAATTCACGTTCAATTTCTTTTTCG
Source organism: Deferribacteres bacterium (assembly GCA_030598625.1). Taxonomy (GTDB): domain Bacteria; phylum Nitrospirota; class Thermodesulfovibrionia; order UBA6902; family UBA6902; genus JAUVPO01. Next base: position 1,772 of record JAUVPO010000170.1, read on the forward strand.
ATAGATTCGCGGCCGGCGGCGAGAAGCACCTCTTTATTACGGCGCTCAAGTCTTTTTTCGGCGAGCATCACCGAGCGGGATGTTAATCTCAAGGTTTTATAGAATATTCTGCTCAGGGACCGGATCGCCTGATGGACTGGAGACCGCGCAATATACAATAATACAATCGCAACAATGAAGGTTATTATTATATACGGCCAGGTTACTAAGTTTGTTAATACCATGTTTACCCCCTTCGCATTAAATGTTTAACAGGTTTTTTTAAAGTAATATCATAATATCGCAGGAATTTAATTTACTGTCAAGCATTCAGATCACAAAAAGAAGGAAGTCAGGGGCTACATAATATCTTACTTCATCATCTGATTAAGCTCGAATATCGGCAGGAGGACTGCTACTACAATAAACCCGACTATCAATCCCATTATCAGTATAAGGGCCGGTTCCAGGAGGCTTATGGCCCTCTGGAGCCTTCTATCGAATTCTCCCTCGTAGGATTCGGATGTCTTTTTCAGGACTTCGGGGAGTTTTCCGGTTTGCTCTCCGGTAGAAATTATCTGAAGGATGGTGGGAGGAAAACCTTCCAGACTGGTTGATAGTTTGGCTCCCTGGGAAACCAGGTTTTCCGCTGAAATTATTCTTTTCTCTAAAACTTTATTGCCTATGGCCTTGGCCGTCAACCGCATTGAACGCAATATCGGAAGCCCTCCGGAAAGGAGAAAAGATATTGTCATTGTAAAACGCAGCATGTAAAGATCCATCAGGATACCCAATGGTTCCTTGAGAAGAATTGAGTCAATTATTTCCCTTTTTGTTTCCCTGATTTTTCTATATAAAATCAGGGAGCCCCCTGCCATGAAAATCAGCAGCCACCACAATTTTTTAAAAGCTGTACTTATCCAGATGAGAATAAGAGTGATAAGAGGAAGAGAGGTTGAGGTATCCTCGAATATCTTTGTTATTTTTGGTATAACGAACGTGAAGAGAAAAATCACAATCAGTACGCTTATACCTGCCATAAAAGTCGGATAAACAAGCGCTGTTCGAACCTTGTTTTTTACATTAAGCTCGTTTTCGAGAAAATCCGAGAGCTTTAAAAGGACATCCGCTAACTTGCCGCTGCTTTCTCCGGCCGCGATCATTCCGGTATAAAAGTCGGGAAAGATTTGCGGGTGTGCCTGCATCGCACGTTCAAGTGACGCTCCAGCAGCAAGCTTTTCTTTTATGTCAATAAGGATATTTTTCCAGTTGCCTTTTTGTTCTGAAGATATTGCGCTCATGGCCTCCATAAGAGGCACTCCCGAGGATACTAATGTTGAAAGCCTTCTTGTTATATTGGCGAGTGTCAGGGCGGGATTTTTTTGTAAAAGGAAGATCTTCCTGTGAGGGGCCGCTTCAGTTATTTCTTTTGGAAAGACGCCTTTTGATTTTATTTTTATAGCAGCGTCTCTCTGGCCGTCGGCTTCAATTACTCCTTCTGTTTCAAGGCCGCCCCGGTCATATCCACGGTATTTAAAAATAGGCATAATTTATCGTTTCGTTAGTAAATATTGGATCCTTGAACCCTATTTACACATTTCTATGTTGTTATATATTGCCTTTATTCCTGGAGATTAGTACTGTGTGTTACCCTTAGAACTTCTTCTACCGTAGTGACTCCTTTCACGACTTTGAAAATTGCATCCCTCTGTAAATCTTTAAAACCTGATCTTGCGGCGGCTTCCCTGATAGCCTGCGCATCTTTTTTTTCTCCTGTCATGGTCCGTAAATCAGGTGTAATCTCAAGGAGTTCATAAATCCCTGTTCTTCCCAGATAGCCTTTGCCAAGGCATTTATCACAGCCTTTCCCGTGAAACAGCATGTCAGGAGGATCTTGCAGACTGAGATAGTCCAGTTCCTGTTTTGGCGGCGTATATGGTTCTTTGCAGTGCGGACAGATTACCCTTACCAGTCTTTGCGCAAGAACACATATTATTGAGGACGCTAACAGGAATGGCTCGATACCCATATCGATAAGTCTTGTAATGGCGCCTGGGGCGTCATTCGTATGAAGGGTGCTGAGTACAAGGTGTCCCGTAAGCGATGCATGAATGGCAATTTCAGCAGTTTCCAGGTCTCTTATTTCTCCTACCATCATAATGTCAGGGTCCTGTCTTAAAATGGACCTCAGTCCTGTTGCAAATGTAAGCCCTATTTTAGGATTTATGTGCATTTGGCCGATTCCATTTAACTGGTATTCGACCGGGTCTTCAACTGTAATAATATTTCTGTCCTCTGTATTGAGTTTAAGGAGGAATGCGTAAAGAGTTGTGGTCTTGCCGGAACCTGTGGGACCTGTTACCAGGATTATTCCGTTCTGTCTGGAAAGGGCGCTGTTCACTGATTGTAAAAGTGAATCCGACAGTCCGAGCATTCCAAGTCCGAGTATGCCTGCCTGCCTGTCGAGCAGTCTCAGGACGGCCCTTTCACCTAAGGCAGTCGGTATTATGGAGACCCTTATATCTATGTTCTTGCCCCCTACGAGCAGTTGAATCCTGCCGTCCTGCGGGAGCCTTTTTTCTGCGATGTCCAGTCCCGCTATTATCTTTATCCTTGATATGAGGGCATCATGAATGATTTTAGGAGGACTGAGCACCTTACTTAAAATCCCGTCTACCCTGAACCTGACATCAATTCCTTTTTCGTATGGCTCTATATGTATGTCACTCGCTTTTTCCTTTGCAGCTTCCAATAAAAGAGCGTTCAGCAGCCGAATAATCGGAGCGTCTTCAGTGAGTTCGAGAAGGTCCTTGGGTGATTCAAATTCCGTTGCGATCATCGAGAGGTCTTCACCTTCAATGTCGCCCATTA
>JAUVPO010000130.1 GCA_030598625.1 Deferribacteres bacterium
AATTGAAGCTGCTTTTTTAACGATATATAATTTTCTATGATGCCGTTGTGTACGAGGGCGAAACGGCCTGAATCGTCAAGATGTGGATGAGCGTTGTCATGCGTTGGAGCTCCATGGGTCGCCCACCGGGTATGGGCAATTCCAGTGGAAGAATGTGATTCCTTGTAATCTTTCCATTCATTTGAAATTCTGTTCTGGAGTTTCGAGACTTTCCCCTCTGATTTAAGGGATTTGATTTCGTTATTGTCAATAACGACAATCCCTGCCGAATCATATCCACGGTATTCCAGACGCTTTAAGCCGTCGATCAGGGTTTCAATATGGTTTCTTTTTTTACCGATGTATCCGACAATACCGCACATTCCGGAAAATCTCCAAACTGATCGTCACCACAGAGTATATGAATCAACAGATTATAAACAATCGATTGTCCTTATGAAAAATTTTAACAGAATGTTCCGGGCAATTACAATCTTCATCATCAAAATAGGCATATTCCATTCGTCCCGTTTCCTGAATCTGGTGTGTCGGAACCGCAAGGCAACGGGCAGGAATACACAATGTTAATTCCATCCCCGGTTACAGCCTTGTCAATTTTGCCTGTCTCGGCTATAATGTTTATCCATTCAATGAACAGCAAGGCAAACATACGTAAAAAAATCACGGTTGTCGGCGCGGGAAATGTCGGCGCTGTAACCGCGCAGCTTATTGCGGAAAGAGATCTTGCAGATGTAGTTATTATCGATGTCATTGAAGGGATTCCACAGGGAAAGGCGCTTGATATACTGGAGGCATGTCCTCTCTGGCATTCTTCTGCAATGGTTACCGGCACTAACGATTATGATGATACTGCCGGTTCCGACATTGTGGTTATTACCGCTGGTCTTGCGAGAAAGCCGGGGATGAGCAGGGACGATCTTCTCAAGGCAAATGCCGAGATAGTAAAACAGGTGTCTCGGAATATCCTGGGGACTTCACCGGAGGCTGTAGTTATAGTCGTTACAAACCCGATGGACGCGATGGCATATGTTGCCAGGGAAGTTACGGGATTTCCTTATAACAGGGTGGTCGGCATGGGAGGCGTTCTGGATACGGCGAGAATGAGAAGTTTTCTTGCGCAGGAGCTGAATGCGCATCCAAAAAATATAGAGGCAGTTGTCCTGGGGGGTCACGGTGATCTGATGGTGCCCGTTGCCCGTTTAACGACGGTAGATGGAAAATGCATTACGGATATGCTTTCGGAATCAGACATTGAAAAAGTTATAAGGAGAACAAAAAACGGTGGGGCTGAAATTGTGGAGCTTTTAAAAACAGGCAGTGCATACCATGCTCCCGCAGCCGCAGTTGTTGAGATGATAGAATCCGTACTTGGAATGAAGAATGGACCCCTTCCCTGTTCCGTATATTTAAACGGTGAATATGGAATACGTGGAGTTTATCTGGGTGTTCCGGTAAGGCTTGGCCCCGGCGGAGTGGAAAAAATAATAGAGATTGAACTTACGGAAAATGAAAAAACTGCGCTAACTGCATCCGCGGATGCAATTGGAAAACTGATAGAAAAGGTCTGTTAATAAATTGTTTTCAATAAAAAAATTCCTCAATGCTTTGCTTCGGGATTCCAATGATTTTTGTCAGTGTTGTCATTCCCGCTTGTCGGGAATTCTTTATACGGGGATCTTGCAGGGGAACGATTCCGGACAAGCCGGAATGACAGACTTGATACCTTGCAGTTCTGCTGCGGGGGAGTTCATTTAAATCCGAGTAAGAGTATTTTAAAAGAGGAGATATTATATGGACAAGCAAAGGCCCGAGCAGACACTTGTACTAATTAAACCGGACGCACTCAAGAATTCATTGACCGGATATGTGCTTTCTCAACTTTCCGAATTTCATACCGGCTTACGCTTTGCCGGACTGAAGGTCGTCCACGTCAGTAAAATGCTCGCCGGTGAACACTATTCTGAACACCGGGACAAGGTGTTTTTCCCTTCGCTTATAGATTACATCATTGGACGTATCCATTATCCTGATGAGCCCTGGAAGCATAGAGTAATAGCAATTGTGTATCAGGGACCGGACGCAACAAAAAAGATTCGCGATATTGCAGGTCCTACGAATCCTCACATTGCCAGAGATGAAAAACCGGGATGTATCCGCGCATTGGGAACAGTTGTTCCAATTAAAGAGGCCGGAGGAAATGTGATCGGCGATCGCATGGATAACCTGATTCATGCCTCTGCTACAGATAGTGAAGCGGAACGGGAAATCAAGCTATGGTTCAAACCGAACGATATCCCGCCGCTTATGCATGCATATCCAACAGAAGTAAGCGACACTTACTACTATTTTAAGGACAACAAACTTTACCCGAACCATGAGCCGGGCAGTATGTGCTTTCTTGTTCCCGGTGATGTTGCGTGGAGGTCTGATCTGGAGACGCTGCGTCTACTGAACCAGGGTCATCCTGCACCCTACTCTCTTGAAGCAGTGGTTGCCAAGCACCTCATCAACGAAAAACAGGACAATCAATAGTGGTCCTGTTCTCTCATAGAAACCCGGAGATTTATTGAGGAGTAATTTTAAAGCTCAAAATTTGCTTTTTGATTATTAACTATGTCATATTATATGGCAAACCCTAAGGGTATTGTTGGATATGGGGCTGCATAAGCCGTTGAATTTGCAGCTTATTTATTGCTTCAACGCGACTAGGGAAGAGCGAAAAAACAGGGTACACGAAGCTTACAAAAAAAGGGGCAAGAGGTTTGGAGATAAAAGTAGTCGGACAAAATATTGAGAGAGCTATAAAGCTTCTTAAGCGCGAAGCAGAAAAAGAAGGACTCTTCCGGGAATTAAAGAAAAGACGTTTTTATGAAAAACCCTCGGTAAAAAGAAAGAGCAAACAAAGAGAAGCTCAAAAAAAGAGGGCAAAAAACGCAAGGTATAAAACTCAATATGGTCAAAGAAGCAGACCGGCCAGTACGAGATAATCTGTTTCTTCATTAATCCGAATAATTCATTAACTGAGTTACAATTTAATTAAAAGAAACCCTCGCCGTTCTTCTGAGGGGTAGATTATTTTTGTAACAGTCTATAATGTTCAGGCCGTCTGTCTTTGAATATGTCATTAAAGGGATTCAATGCCTTGACCCTTGCTTTTTCAAGGTCGATGTCTGCAACTATAAGCGTTTCTTCATTTTCTGTTGCTCTCACAAGAATCTCTCCTCCCGGTGAAACAATCTCACTTTTACCTATGAACGTAAGTGATTGATTATCTTTTCTGTTTTCCGTTCCTGTTCTATTTGCGGTAACTGCAAACACCATGTTTTCCAGGCATCTGACGGGCATTGCATCCGGACAAAAAGGCAGGACAAGGTTTGAAGGGTGCGCAACGACCTCCGCCCCTGAAAGGGCAAGTGTTCTCATGGATTCAGGATAAAACCAGTCGAAGCATATCATAATGCCGATGCGGCCAATTGCCGTGTCCCATACTTTGAACCCTGTATCCCCGGGAGTAAAATAAAGTGTCTCTTCAAAAAAGAGATGTGTTTTGCGATACTTGCCTATATATCCGTCGGGCCCGGTCAGGATCGCTGAGTTATAAAATGTATCTCCGCTTTTTTCGGGAAGACCGGCAACAATAAAAATATTTTTTTCGTATGATAAGTCCGAAAGCAGTTCTGTTGTGTATCCCTCTGGAATCGGTTCGGAAAACCCTGCGACTTCATCGGTAGATGTAAATTGATAACCCGTCGCAAAAAATTCCGGGAGCACAATAAGGTCTGAAGCGGCATTCTTTATTGCGGATGCAACTTTTTCGATATTTTGCTTTTTATTGCCGAAAGACGGACTGAATTGATAACACCCTGCCTTCATGAGATTAACATACCATCAAATGATCATTATTGTCTAACTCCCGGCATTCAGCAGTCTGCTTTTACACTTTTGTCCCGACAGCTTACCGCTAAAAGCTGATAGCTGTATGGCTGTTTTGTTACAATACGGAGTTATGTCAAGAGTTTTTGTGAGAAAGGCAACGTATGATTACAGTACATTGAAGCACGTGATCTTTGAGATCATGGACTCTTCTGCTGCCGGGGACATGATATCGAAGAACAGCCGGGTTGTTATAAAGCCGAACCTTCTTGCCCCGGCGCCGCCTGAAAAGGCGATTATCACTCATCCTTTGATTGTAAGGGCTGCTGCTGAATATGTGCTTGACAGGGGCGCGAAGCCGCAAATTTCCGACAGTCCGGCCATGGGTTCTTTTGAAAAGCTTTTAAAGGAAAGCGGAATTAGAAAGGCCCTTGAGGGGCTTAATGTTGAATACAGGGAATTCATTGAATCTGAAACTGTTGATACCGGTATCCCGTTTAAAAAGATTGAAATAGCCAGGGATGCCGTAAATGCGGATGTTTTAATAAATCTCCCCAAGCTGAAGACCCATGCACAGATGCTGCTTACGCTTGGTGTAAAAAACCTGTTCGGATGTATTACGGGGATGAAAAAACCTGAGTGGCATTTCCGGGCCGGCATTGACCGGGAATTGTTTGCCGGTCTTCTTGTCAAAATATATCAAGCGGTTAAACCGACTGTTACCATTATTGACGGCATCCTGGCAATGGAGGGGCAGGGTCCGGGTAAAGGCGGCAACCCAAGAGAGATAGGGGTGATTATGGGAAGCAGGGATACTGTAGCGCTTGATTTCGCTGTATGCAAAATGCTGAGAATTGACCCGGACGCGCTGTTGACAAATAAAATATCAGGGGAGCAGGGGTTGTTTAATGGTGATATCAGCATGGACGGAGAGCTGCCCCAAATAAAGGATTTCAGGTTTCCTGAAATAACGCCGCTTGTATTTGGTCCAAAAAGATTTCACGGCTTAATTAGAAGACATCTCGTGCAAAGGCCGGAATGTAAAGAGACCCTGTGCAGGCTTTGCGGTGAGTGCTGGAAGTATTGTCCTGCTGAAGCTATAACGCGCGGCAAAAAAAAGCCCCGATTTGATTATGAGAAGTGTATAAGGTGTTATTGCTGTATCGAGGTATGTCCTTACGGGTCATTGGCTGCACGCGAAACTTTAACAGGAAAGATAGCAAGGAAGGCATTGAAAATATAATAAACAGGATTATTCCAGCGTTATCTTATCCACTATGCTCACCATATCAATAACAGGAATTTCAGGCGCATTGTCTCCCAGCAGTTTTTTTGCAAGAAGCCGGGAAGCGCTGCGGTATTTAAGGGTTGCCTTAATGTTAAGGGGAGAAGCCGCATCAGAAGGGATGTGGAAGGCATATTTTTCAATTGCGTAACCCTTTGCCGGAATCCTGTTGTCATAGAGTATCCTGTCCGCTTTGGCAACATTAATCACCTGTTCCCCTTTTTCATTGCCGAGATGTGTTGTATAGATGATCGCGTTCTTGTCGATCTCACCGTTTTCATCAATCCCGCCGCTCCTTAAAATGGTTTTCTCTTCGGCATCGGTTATTTTTAGTTCAAGCCACATCTGCCTTACCTCAGTAAGTCCGGTGGGCAGATAATGCCCGGCGCCTGAATTAATGACCTTGACTTTAATATAAGAAAGGCTGTTTTTTTTGTAAGGGCCGCGTTTGATAATTTCCAAATCAGCGGCATTCTGAAGTCTTTCTATCGCCATTTGAGCGTGGATATTGCTTCCGAGAAGTTTTGTGACTATCGCATTTGCGCCGACAAAATAATGGGTCCAGATATGTTTTCTATCCGGGCCGTCATTACACGCCTTACCAGGGTTGTCGGGTCTTGCAGTTTTGCCTG
>JAUVPO010000157.1 GCA_030598625.1 Deferribacteres bacterium
CAAAATAACATCGCGTTTTCTCTCATCGCGGTTTCGTTTAATCTGGTATCGGACTCATTGTAGATATAGGGATCTCTTAATCTGTTACGGGATTCAAAAAAACCTTCCGCCTTTAAATAATATTCTTTCAGGGCGCCTTTTTTTGGGCTTATGTAATTACATGTAAACTCGTATAATTCCGCCCGGACGGATTTATTATTAAAAGGAACGTTGAAATGTTTTCCTGTTGATTTCAGTTTGCGCCTGTCAATAATATTTGGATAAAAAGGAGTCATTAAAATAACGGAAGGGATTTTGTTAACTTCCTTCAGGTAAGGCAGGATATTAATGGTTACGGGCGCCAGTCCGCCGCTTTTGGCAAATCTGTTTTCAAAAGAACAAAAAACAACATTTTGTATTTTAAGGTCTTTAAGTTTGCCTTTAATCGTGGAGATTTCGTCGGCATTAAAAAAACTGCTCATTAACGCCCAGTCTCTTTTCCATCTATTTAATTTCAAATTCATGTCTTATCTGCAAATTTTATTTTACGATTGCCGATGAGGTTTGGTCAAAGGGATTGGTCCTCATGGCAAGAGAGAAGAGATAAGGGTAATTGTTTTTCAGATATTTCATATAATCCAGCCATTGATGGACGAGTAAACCGTATACTCTTTTTGCGTCACCGGAAAGATGCTCCAGGTCGGTTGCCGGCAGTAGACTTACATCATCCCTGTTTACCAATTCTTCCGTCAGGTGAAAAACCGCTCTGAGTAGGTCTGTAAAGGACTCATGTTCCAAAAGCACCGGGTTTTCCAGTAGCCGCAGCATGAAATCCCTTTTTTTAATTAGGCGGATGCGAAAATCTTGCAAATCGAGCTTTTTTATATCAACCTGATACTTGTAGTGCTTAAGGCGTTTGTTAACCTTGAGGAAGTCTTTTTCAGACCAGTCATTGGTGACAATGAGATCTTTTCTGATATCATCCTGCTTGGGATCAAGGCAGGAAAGGACATTTAGAATCTCTGTGCCCATTTCACTGAAAAATGTTTCTATGACCATGTTCAGTTTTTCCAATTTTGAGCGTTTTTCCCTCATTTCCAGTAAACGATGTATTATCATCGTAACCATTAAAACCTCAATCGGAACAAAGGCTATATCACCTATCAGGTAAATAAATATATGATGTGTATCTTTAAAAACGGCATAGTGACCGAGATAGAATAATGCGGAAAGCGCAATTAACGACAAGCCCAGAAGAATCTGCCAGCTAAAGTGTTTCATATGTGATTATCCCCCCGTATTTATTGTTTTAACCTGAAAATAAAAGCAAAATATAAGGATATAGAATAATACATGATATCAATAGAAAAATGAACTGCTTTTTTCTAAAATTTCAAACACTTATTAAGGAAGGTATCGACAATTTCCGGATCGAAGACATTGTCTCGCATTAACCTGATAATATTAATCGCTTTTTCTTCACTATATCTCTTTCTGTACGGCCTGTCTGTTATCAAGGCGTCAAATACATCAGCAAGCGCTACTATTCTGGCTTCAAGTGGAATATCATGCCCCTTAATGCCTGAGGGATAACCGTTACCATCATATCTTTCATGGTGATAAAGGATTATCTTTATAATGGATTCCGGTAATTGAGCCTGTCTTGCGACATTAGCGCCCCAGCGGGGATGATTCTTTATAATGTCGAATTCGTATACATCAAGAGGTCCTTTTTTGTTGAGTATGTATTTCGGCACGCCTATTTTACCGCAGTCATGCAGCCAGCTTCCGAATTTCAGGTCTTTTTTTATATCTTCAGAAAGATTTAATGCATCGGCAACCATCAGGGTATAATTGGCTACCCTTTCGCAGTGTCCTCGTGTATAAGGATCTTTTGACTCAATTGTTTGCGCGAGAGAAAATAAAGCGGTTTCGTCTTCTCTTTTTAATGCCTGAATAAGTTTGTATCGGTTAATCGCTTCGTGCACTGCTTGAACAATGGTATTGTCATCCCATGGCTTTATAATAAAGCGGAATGCATTGCCGTTATTTATGGCATCAACGGCAGTCGATATATCCTTATGGGCCGTCATTAGTATCTTTAAAGTATCCGGGGATATCTCACGGACCTTTGAAAGAAAATCAACTCCTTTCATTTCCGGAAGGAAGTTGTCTGAAACGAGCACGGCTATTTCTTCTTTAGTAATAAGATGTAAGGCCTCCTCGGCGCTGGAGGCAGTGAGGATTTTCGTGGCAATATCGGAAAACAATCCATCAATTAAATTCAGATCGTTCTTTTCATCATCAACAAACAGGACAGTATCGGACATATAATTGCCTATACCTTAAAGGTGTTTCACTCTATATCGGCTGAAATTGCTTATTTCTTGAGAGGCGGTTTGATCGAAAAAGCCCAGGAGCACGTCCGGGTATGTAATCAGTTGAAAATCCTTTCATATCTACCTCTTTGGAAAAGGGGGATTTTATAATCATAATATCTACACAGGGATGATTCCGGACAAGCCGGAATGAGAAGGTGTAAAGGCATGACGCCTGCATTATTTGAAATGCATTTTTTGGATTAAAGGGCTGAGAGTTTTTTTAATGAAGTAAAAGCTAAAAAATATGCAAGCGCAGCAAACCAGAAGACTGTCTGAAATCCGGCTGTCAATGCGAGCATAATTGTCAGTATTGGAGCGAGAACGGAAAGACAGGCGTTTATTGCCCATGCCCAGGGTATCAGTCTTTCAAATTTCCGGCCAAGGAGTTTAATGCCCGTAGGGAAGGGTATTCCCATAAAAAAACCGAGGGGCGCAAGCATAACAGACATTGCCGTTATTCTTGTTTTTATTGGTAAAGCAGTTAACAAGTTTACGGACAATGTATGCATTTGACAATAAATAACTATTAAAAGGGACAGGATAAGCAGTGAATATGGGGAACTCAATCTGGAAAATCTCGAACTGAACATGCTGCCGGTGCCGGAGCTTATCAGGATTGCCGTAAGTACAACAGCAACTGCATATGACGGATTTTCAAACAGGAGTATATATTGCTGTATTAACGAAACCTCAACAAACATGAATCCAAGTCCGAGCATGGCAAAGTAAATAAATGTGGGGAGCATTAAAGACGGCTTGACCCGTTCGGGTTTTTTTTCAGGACCGGTTGATAATGACCTGTTTCGGATTGCCTTTAGAATAACAGGCAGCAGGATTATGATTATGCTTAACATGAGAACAATTATAAAAACAACGGGTAAAAGATAGCCCTCCTCTATAAAATACAACCACTTCCGCCCCATTACCTCATAAATCGCATTAACATTAGAAAGCCTCAGATAATAATTAAAAAATGGGTTATTGTCATAAACAGGCCTGATATCAAAAAGGTAGTCATTAATAAATGAGGGACTGGAATCCGTATTAATAATTTCTTTAAATCCGCTATAGTACACATTTAAAGGTATTTTGACATATTTATTGGTTTCTTCTTCCTTTATCCCCGGATAATACACAAGGTCAAACCGCCTGCTTTTCGAGAAGTTTTTTAATAGTTTTATTTCCCGGTCGTTAAACGGGGATTTCCTGGCAAGGATTGTCATACTGTCCCAGCTCCTTATGGCAGCCAGCCTGTTTGCGGTGTCTTTAATACCGAGTTGTTCAAAGGCGGATATGATCGTCGCCAGAATCCTGAACTCGGTCCTTGGCGGAGGCAAAAGATACAGACTTATACTGATCATCCCGTCTTTTTTGAGCGCGTTAATATATTTACTGAACGCCTCAACTGTATATTTATAATCTTCAGATATCCCGAAAACTCCTGAAACCGAGGCGTCTGTCATGGAAAGATCGATCAGATCATAGAATTGCAGATTGTTGCCTGTAAACAGCGGTCCGTGAAGCCGGTTGCGCCCGTATCCTGTCCAGGTGTCATTATCGAATATGCCTCCGGAGATTTCGCTGAAATCGTCTCTTACAACCTTTACCAGTAGCGGATTGCTCTCAACCTTGTGAATCTTACGGGAACCGTAATATTCCGCTATAAGAACGTGCAGTCCTCCTCCCGGATCAATTACGAGCACATTATTTCGCTTGCCTGTTTCAAAAGCGGCAGATGCCGGAAGAAATTCAAGGAACCTTAATTTTTCTTTATCTCCGGTGTCGGTAATAGCGTCTATCCTGTCGCCGTCTATGGCAAGACCTGTTTGTTCCGGTAACGATTCGAGATATTTCAGGCTCAGGCCCGGCGCGAATCTGACAGCCGGACTTTTGAAGGTATCTATCTGCGAATATGAACTGTGATAAGTGTCCAAGTGTTTTGCACCGGGATAGTCCAAAAATATGGAAAGCCTCTTGTAAGGGGATATTTTTACTTTTACAAAATCAGGATGAACCGTCAGTAACAGCAAATTGATCAGCACAAATATCAGAGACACGATCTTTATATTTCTCTTACCGGCTATCAAAGCGCCGATGAGGCACAGCGCTGAAGCCGATAATATCGCGTATTCGGGACCCGCGCTATTCAGAATGAAAAGAACGGTTAGTGAGCCTGTCCCTGCCCCGAGAAGATCGGAACCGTAAATGAATTTTGATTTTTCGCTGTGCAGTAAAAATGCGGTTGCTATCAGGATGCCCGAGAAAAAGAAGGGGATACTCAATACAATGCAGAAAAGAGCTAAATAGAAAAACTGGATCTTTTCCCACGAAAATTTAACCGGATCAAACGGGATATAATTTGAGACTATATAACAGATGATTATGGACATCCCGGTAAGCAGCGAATAAACCGCAATGTTTGATTCCTGATTAATCCGGAAAGTGTCCCTGGCGCGGACAGCGAGCACTGTCCCGGCAGAGCCGATGCCGAGCATGGCTATGCTTATGACAACAAAGGCAAAGTGATACCACAGGCGTATTGAGAAGACCCTGGTGAGAGAGACCTCGAACATAAGGACGGAGCTTGAGACTAAAAAGACGACAAAATAAAGGCGGTTCATTTGGGTAATTATAGCACTCTGAGTAATTGCAGGCCACAGATGTCATTTTTTGTCACCGTC
>JAUVPO010000005.1 GCA_030598625.1 Deferribacteres bacterium
ATGGTGAATCTTTTTCATTGGCACTCGGCGTGACGCTTTCAATCGGCGCCGGCAAAGAGACTTACGATCTATGGATGGAGATACGGGTTGGAGCTGGAGAGATATCACCTGGGATGTTCTCGGCGCGCTTGCAGGTTACTGTATTGTAGAAGGCATTGACTGATTCATAAGTTTAATACACATTTCCCTTTTTTTGGGACAGGCTCTGTATTAATACTCCTCATACATAAACAACACGCAATGATTTTAAAGCCGAACCGATAATATGATAATGTTTTCTATTGCCTGTATACAGAGCAGCTCCCACAGATAAAGCAGTCAGGGCAATCTGGATATCATTTACGAAATCAGACGTGCCGATAAGCTTTTTGTGAGAGGCAGGTAAATCAGATATCAAGTGACCGGCGGCGATGTAGTTTTTTAAAGTTAAGGGAATAACTCTTCCGGCATTCAGATACGGTCTCTGTAAGGTTTCGACAATTCTTGAGGCACGCCTTGCCCGTGCGCCTGCCCATAATTCCATGAGAACTACTGCCGACAGATATTTAACAGTTCCAAATTTTAGAATCAATTCTTCATGTTTTTTCTCCCGAATCCACGAAACATAAATGTTCGTGTCAAACATCACCTTCACTTGAAAACCTCTTCTATTCCACCTCTGCCGCCAATCTCTTTATGAACCTGGATAATATCGTTATCTATTATTGCCAATTCTAATGCTTTGTTGACTGCATCCTTTTCTGTCTTAACGCCAAATATCTTTACGGCACGATCAATGTAATCCTGATCCAACAATATAGTTTTCTTAACCATTGTACCCATGAGTTACCAGAACCTCCTTTGCCATATAATAATATGTATTATACGGCTAATCAATTCATGTTGTCAAACCCTGCGTGTAGATTTTTATTGTAATGATCTATTTTAAACTGTTGGGATCACGTCCTGGCTTTTACGATTTATCCCAGACGCTTCCTGAATTCCTGAAGCTGCTTCTTAAGCCTTTCGGGCAAGCGGTCACCAAACTTGTCGAAGTGGCTTTCAATATCGGGAAGTTCCGCCTTCCAGTCATCCGTGTCTACGATCATGATCTCTCTCATGTCATCAGTGGATAAATCAAGACCGCTGAGATCAAGGTCTCCTTCATCCGGCAATAAACCTATGGGTGTTTCCCGAGCCCCCACTTTACCGTCAACGCGCTCGCACATCCATTTCAGCACGCGGCTGTTGTCACTGAAGCCGGGCCAGAGGAATTTGCCGTCCCCGCTTTTCCTGAACCAGTTTACATAAAAAATCCTCGGCGCCTTATCACCAAGCCTGTCCCCCATATCAAGCCAGTGCTGGAAATAGTCTCCCATGTTGTAGCCGCAGAAGGGTTTCATGGCAAAAGGGTCCCGCCTGAGGTTGCCCAGAGCGCCTATATTCGCAGCCGTTGTTTCAGAGGCTGCAGTGGAACCGAGAAAGACCCCATGGTCCCAGTTGTATGCCTCATATACCAGCGGCGCGACACTGCCCCGGCGGCCACCGAATATGAAAATATCAATCGGAACGCCCTCCGGCTTTTCCCAGTCTTTACATATCACCGGGCACTGCGACGCGGGAGCGGTAAAGCGCGCGTTCGGATGGGCGGCCTCCTCAACGCTTTCAGGAGTCCAGTCACGGCCTTTCCAGTCAATGGCATGCGCCGGCTCATCGCCGTCCATGCCCTCCCACCATACATCTCCGTCATCGGTAAGAGCGCAATTAGTGAAAAGGACATTTTCGTTTAAGGTGTCCATTGCCATGGGATTGGTATTATACGATGTGCCGGGGGCCACTCCGAAAAAACCGTTTTCAGGGTTAATGGCATAAAGGCGTCCGTCAGGCCCTGTCTTCATCCACGCAATATCATCCCCGATACATTCACATTTCCAGCCCGGGATTGAAGGCTGCATCATTGCCAGGTTTGTTTTCCCGCAGGCAGAGGGAAAGGCAGCGGCAATGTGGTACTGTTTCCCTTCCGGACCGGTCAGGCGGAGAATAAGCATATGCTCCGCCATCCAGCCCTCGCGTCTTGCCATGGCAGAGGCGATGCGAAGCGCCAGACACTTTTTCCCCAGCAAGGCGTTGCCGCCATAACCCGAACCATAAGACCATATCAGGTTCTCTTCGGGAAAGTGACTGATATATTTTTGCTCTATCGGAGCGCACGGCCATTGACTGTCTTCCTGTCCTTTGGAAAGGGGGGCGCCCACTGAATGCAGACATGGAATAAACTCTCCGTCTGTGGAAAGCAGTTCCAGTACACGGGAACTTACCCTGGTCATAATATGCATATTGATAACCACATAAGGACTGTCGGACACTTCAATCCCGATCTTTGAAATGGGGGAACCGACGGGACCCATTGAAAAAGGGATTACATACATTGTACGGCCCTTCATGCATCCCTTATAAAGATCCAGCATTGTCTTTTTAAGTTCAGAAGGTTCGATCCAGTTGTTCATGGGGCCTGCCTCTTCCTTCAAAGGGGTGCTGATATAAGTCCGGTTTTCAACGCGCGCCACATCGCTCGGATCGGACCTGAACAGAAAACTGCCGGGACGTTTCTTAAGTGGTATAGCAATGCGGCTTTCAAGCAGTTTTTCAAGCATAAGATTATATTCTTCTTTTGATCCATTGCACACATAAATATCGTCAGGCTTGCACAGATCAGCCACTTCCTTGATCCAACTCTTGAGCTTTTTATTCTTCACGGTAATATTCATTCTTCTCTCCTTGGAATATCTATTTGCCGGTCAATTATACAAATTGACGCTAAAAATATCTATAACAGAAAGTTCACGGTTCAAGGTTCACGGTTTGTGGAACTGTGATCCTGAGTAATTACTAAACCATTTACATTATTTTCACTGTCATTTGATAAAAAAATCGATTATCTGTATGGTACAATACATTTTCAATTATGACGGATATTTCAGAAATAATCAGACAATTGGTCATATCTGCACTGCCTATCCTGATTGCTATAACATTCCATGAGACAGCCCATGGTTTTGTCGCAAACAGGCTCGGGGACCCGACCGCCAGGCTCATGGGAAGACTTACGCTGAACCCGCTTGCGCATATTGATATGGTCGGTACGATAATCATGCCCGCAATGCTCCTGATCCTGTCAAACGGGCAGTTCGTCTTCGGGTACGCAAAACCAGTCCCCATAAACCCCTCAAACTTCAACAACCCGAAGAAAGACATGGCCATGTCAGCGGCGGCAGGCCCGATAAGCAATATTTCCCTTGCAATCATCAGCGCGCTCATACTGAAGCTGCTGGTACTCCCGCTGTCCGCGTTGCTGCCGTCTGCAATTACCACACCCCTGACCCTGATGCTTATGCAAAGCATAAAGTGGAACATAGTCCTTGCCGTATTTAATATGATACCTGTCCCGCCCCTTGACGGCGGAAGGGTGCTTGTCGGATTGCTGCCTCACAGTCAGGCCGTTTCCTACAGCAGGATAGAACCATACGGGATGATAATAGTCATAGTGCTGATCGTTTCGGGAATCGCAAAATTCTTTATATACCCGATCATGGCGCTGCTTTTATCATTGATAACCCTATTGCTTTAAAGGAGTCCGTATATGTCAAAGAAAAGAGTTCTAAGCGGCATTCAGCCAAGCGGCAGACTGCACGTAGGCAACTTCGTAGGCGCGTTGCGAAACTGGGTAAGACTGCAGGACAAATACGAATGCTATTATTTTATCGCCGACTGGCACGCCCTTACATCCCAGTATGCAGATACTTCACAATTAAAGGAATATGTTAAAGACGTCCTGATTAATTGTCTTGCCGCAGGACTTGACCCGGAAAAATGCACCATCTTCGCGCAATCCCGGGTCCTCGAACATTCAGAACTTCACGTATTGCTGTCAATGATAACCCCCCTGGGTTGGCTCGAACGGATTCCGTCATACAAGGAAAAACAGGCGGAGGTAAAAAACAAGGACCTGAACACCTACGGTTTTCTCGGTTATCCCCTGCTTCAGTCAGCGGATATTCTTATTTATAAAGCCAATCATGTCCCTGTCGGTGTCGACCAGATGCCCCATCTTGAAATCACAAGAGAGATTTGCAGAAGGTTCAATAATTTCTACGGCGAGGTATTTCCCGAACCCGAGGGTTTATTAACAGAATTCCCGAAGGTGGTGGGGACTGACGGCAGAAAGATGAGCAAAACGTATGAAAACTGTATTTACCTTTCCGATTCACCAAAAGAGGTTGAACACAAGATAAGAACAATGACAACTGACCCCCAGAGGATTAAACGCACGGATAAAGGCGACCCTGAACTTTCACCGGTCTTTCAGCTACACAAGGTGTTCTCATCCAAAGAAGAACAGGACGAAGCGGCCGAGGGATGCCGCACTGCGGGCATAGGATGCATTGATTGTAAAAAGGTATTAATAAAAAATCTCTTTACCGTCTTGGAGCCGATATGGGAGCAGCGCGAAAAACTCCTGAAGAAACCGGACGTCCTTGAAGATATAATCGCATCAGGCTCTGAAAAAGCTGGAAAAACAGCCTCTGTCACTATGAAAGAAGTCCGAAAGGCAATTGGCGTTGACGGCTTCAGTCAATAATTCCACATATATTTTCCAATGAGACACATCAGACTTGCACTTCAGTACGACGGCACTGACTATTCCGGCTGGCAGGTCCAAAAAAAAGGGACCACTATCCAGGGACTATTAGAAGATGCGTTATTTGCCGTCACGAATGAACGTGTCAGAGTTACCGGGACTTCAAGGACTGACGCGGGCGTTCATGCCATTGAACAGGTCGCCGTGTTTACGACCCGGTCCGGCTTAGGGCCTGACATTTTTCAGCGCGCGCTTAACGCCAATCTACCGCAGGATATAAGGGTAATAATTGCCGGGGAGTGTTCAGCGGATTTCCATCCCCGTTACAACGCCAAAAACAAGACATATTCTTATATTATTTCGGGCACGGGAATTTATTCGGTTTTTCTCAGACGATATTCGTGGCGAATACCATACCGGCTTAATTGCACTGCCATGACGGAAGCCTCCGGCTATTTAACGGGCAAACATGATTTTTCCTGCTTCCGCGCTTCCGGCTGCAGTTCTAAAAACCCGGTAAGGGAGATTATAAAAATCGAAATATCCGAACCTTCGTCGATTGAGTTCTTTAGTTTCAAATTCGATGTTCCCATAGTCCGGATAAGTATACAGGCAAACGCCTTTCTAAGACACATGGCAAGAAATATAGTCGGGACACTTGTGGAAATAGGCAGAGATAAATCCCCCGCGTCGAAAATCAAAGAGATTTTAGATTCTAAAGACAGAAGGACCGCCGGACAAACAGCCCCTGCCCGCGGGCTGTTTCTTGAAAAAATCACATATTAAAAGATGTAAGTCAAAGTGTAATAATTTAATTTTTCAATCGAGCCCTGTTTCATTCACCCCACCACATTAAACTTCCTCACCTTCAGTTCCACTCCCAAATCTTTTGCTATGGCTTTACATTTATCCATATCTATCTCCGGTATCTTAACAACAGTAATCTTGACTTCAGGAACAACTTTTTCAGCTTCCTTAATAAATGATATAATGCCATTAAAAGCGCCTTTTATTGTAGGCTTGCAGATTTTCTCATATTTTTTCTCATCCTCCGCGTCAAGGCTTATGGAAAACGAATCCACGATACCCTTGAGTTCAGGAAGTATGTTTCTCTTGTGTATCAGGTTGCCCTGCCCATTGGTGTTTATCCTTACCTTACCTCCATGGTCCTTTACCCATCCGGCCACTTTTTTTACAACATCAAGTCTTAACATCGGCTCGCCGATTCCGCAAAAGACAACCTCTTTGTATGCCTTTGGATTTTTTACAGCCTTGATTATCTGCAATGCGGAAGGTTCTCTTTCAAGACGCAAGTTGTGCCCCTTAACATAATTCGTTCGGGACCTGATACAAAATCCGCACTTGTTTGTGCATTTATTTGTGATATTCAGATAAAGAGAATCTCTTATTTTGTAAGCTATTTCTCCTTTTTCCGTGATCTCCCCAATTCTAAAAAGTTTCTTTGCATTGAGCGTAGTAATTCTCGCCAGGTCGGAAATCCTTATGCCCCTGATTTTTGCTACAGCCCGGGCAGTATGTTTTAAAAAAGCCGGTTCATTTCTCTTGCCCCTCACCGGTACGGGGCTAAGATAAGGCGCGTCTGTCTCTATCAGAAGGAATTCATCGGGAATATATTTGGTTGTCTCCCTGAGTTCCCCGGCATTTTTAAATGTAACGGTCCCCGCAATCGATATATAGAAACCGAGTTCCATCGCCTTCTTGGCCATTTCCTTATCTCCTGAAAAGCAGTGAAGAACACCCGGTGTATCGACTATTTCTTCCCGAAGCACCTGCAGAGTGTCATTTTTTGCCTCCCTGCTGTGAACTATAATGGGAAGACCCTTGTCTTTTGCCAAAGCTATTTGCTTTCTGAAGGCTTCTATCTGAACGCCTTTAGGTGAGTGCAAATAATAGTAATCAAGCCCGATCTCGCCGACAGCTACTACTTTTGGCTGTTTAATCCACTTTTTCAATTCCTTATATAAAGATTCGTCTAACGCCTTTGCATCATGAGGATGAATACCGACGGCAGAATATATATTCGGATTTTTACCGGATAATTGCAGTCCTTTTACGTTCCCTTCAATGTCGGATCCGGCATTGATTATATAAGTTATGTCCGAATCCGCCGCCCGTTTCATTACCTCATCCCGGTCTTTGTCGAAAGCGTACATCTCAAGATGACAGTGGGTATCAATAAACATAAGATATATCCTTTACTGAGAATTCAATATAATTTAAACCTGAATTAAGCGATTTGATTTTATAAATAATGATGTACAAAGCAGGCAAAAAAAGGCAAAAACCTCCTGTTTTCCTCACCTTATTTATCTTTTATCTTTTTTATGTTAGTGAAATATAAAGGATTTGTCAAAGCAATGACCTTGTAATTTTCCGTAGAATATGGTACTTTTTCACATTATTACAGACAGGGGGTACTCATATGAAAGAAGCAGACAAGATTAATAGTTTACGAACTGGAAGTGAAGAATACAAAAAACTTGAGATGCACCACAGGAAACTGGAGCAGTCTCTTGACACGATCAATAAAAAGAAACATCTTTCGACTGAAGAAGAGTTGGAGAAAAAGAAAATACAGAAGCAGAAGCTTCAAGATAAAGATCGCATGGCCGAACTTATCAGAGAATATAAAAATTAATAATACAAACAATAAATTTTTACTTCTCACTTTAGCATCCCATCTTTTATTATGAAAAGCAATTCAATTAAAAAAGGACTGGAAAGACTCCCTCACAGGGCGCTGTTATATGCAACGGGAATACCGAGCACTGAAATGAACAAGCCCTTTATCGGGGTCGCCACAAGTTTCACGGACATTATTCCCGGTCATACCGGCATGCGTGATCTTGAAAGGTTTATTGAAAAAGGCATCCATACGGGCGGTGGTTACCCGTTCTTCTTCGGCATTCCCGGCATCTGCGACGGGATCGCAATGGGACACCGGGGAATGCATTACAGCCTTCCGTCAAGGGAACTTATAGCTGACATGATCGAGACCGTTGCCGAGGCACACCGGTTTGACGGCCTGGCGCTGCTCACAAATTGCGACAAGATCACCCCTGGAATGCTCATGGCTGCCGCAAGAACAAACGTGCCATCCATAGTTATTACGGCAGGGCCGATGCTTTCAGGACATTTAAGGGGAAAAAGACTTTCTTTAGTAAACGACACCTTCGAGGCAATAGGAAAACACAAAAAAGGTTTGTTAAGCGATTCCGACATTGCTGAGCTTGAAAAGTGTGCCTGCCCGGGCCCGGGTTCGTGTCAGGGAATGTATACAGCAAACACAATGGCATGTGTAACTGAAGCATTAGGCATGAGTCTCCCGGAATGTGCAACATCTTTAGCTGTATCGTCCAAAAAAAAACGGATTGCCTTTCACAGCGGCAGCCGGCTCGTTGAACTGGTAAAAAGAAATATAACTCCCCGGAAGATTCTTACCGGCAAAGCATTTGAAAACGCGATAAGGGTCGACATGGCACTCGGAGGCTCCACAAACACGGTTTTGCATATTCCGGCAATCGCGCATGAGGCAAAAGTGCCTGTCTCTTTAGAAGTGTTTGACAAAATAAGTAAGAGCACACCCCATATCGTCAACATGCTGCCCGGAGGGCCGCATTACCTTGAAGACCTGGAATATGCGGGTGGTATACCGGCTGTGCTGAAGAGATTAAAACCTGATCTCAACAACGTTAACACGGCATCCGGCAAAAAAATTTATTTTATTGCCGATAAGGCTGAAATTATTGATCCGGAAGTCATAAGGCCCGTTAATAAGGCCCACCATAAAGAAGGCGGCATTGCCATTCTGAGGGGTACACTTGCCCCTGACGGAGCAGTAGTAAAACAATCAGCCGTAAGCAGGCAAATGTTAAGATTCAAAGGCAAGGCCGTGGTTTTTAATTCAGAAGAAGATACAATGAAGGCAATTCTTGCCGGAAAAATCAAGGCGGGTAATGTCATAGTTATTCGTTATGAAGGCGCCAGGGGCGGCCCCGGCATGAGAGAGATGTTAAACGCAACCGCCTCCATTGCCGGGATGGGTTTAAGCGAATCCGTCGCCTTGATCACAGACGGCAGATTTTCCGGAGGGACAAGAGGCCCGTGTATCGGACACATATCTCCTGAAGCGATGGAGGGAGGGCCTATTGCCATCGTCAGAGACGGTGATATAATAAGCATTGACATACCAAAGAGAAAACTGGATTTGCTGATTAGTAAAGAAGATATAAAAAAGAGATTCAAGACACATAAGGCACTTAAACCGAAAATCAACACGGGCTGGCTTGCCAGATATGCCTCATTAGTTACATCGGCGAGCACCGGAGCTGTATTGAAAATTCAAAGAAATTAAGAACGTTTGGAGACAGCATGAAAATGAGCGGAGCCGAAATATTAATCAAATCCCTGAAAAAAGAAGGTGTCAGGCACATCTTTGGATATCCCGGAGGAGTAGTACTAAATATTTTTGATGTTCTTTATGACGAAAAAGACGTGGAGCTTATTCTTACAAGACACGAACAGGGGGCTGTACACGCTGCGGACGGCTATGCCAGGGCAAGCGGAAAAGTCGGTGTCGCTATTGTTACTTCAGGCCCCGGGGCCACAAACACGGTTACGGGCATTGCCACTGCTTCAATGGATTCCATTCCGCTCGTTGTCTTCTCGGGACAGGTACCGACGTTATTAATAGGCAATGACGCATTTCAGGAAGCCGACATAGTAGGCATAACCAGGCCGTGTACAAAACACAATTATCTCGTTAAAGATATAAAGGACCTTGCCGGAACCGTAAAAGAGGCATTTCATGTTGCTTCTACGGGAAGACCCGGCCCTGTACTTATCGACCTGCCAAAAGATGTAACCGCGGGGACAACCGAATTTAAATGGCCGGGCGATGTATCGATCAGAAGCTATAACCCGACTTATCACGGAAATAAATGGATGATAAAACAGGCCGCCCAAATGATCACCAAAGCCAAGAAACCTGTTATTATGGCCGGCGGCGGCGTAATCCTGTCCGGGGCGTCAAAAGAGCTGAAAGAACTGGCGGAAATAACAAAAACGCCTGTTACCATGACCTTGATGGGACTCGGTTCTTTCCCCGGCACTCACAAACTATCAATGGGTATGCTCGGGATGCACGGCACATATTATGCCAATAATGCCGTCCAGAATTCCGACCTCCTTATAGGAATAGGCGTCAGGTTCGATGACCGTGTTACAGGCAAGACAAGCGCATTCGCCCCTTACGCTAAAATTATCCAGATAGATATTGATCCGACCTCGATAAGAAAAAACGTACGGGTAGATCTTCCGGTAGTCGGGGATGTAAAGAATGTCTTAATTGATATAATCAAAGCAATGAAAGAACAAAAAAGCCAGTGGGGCGCGGTCAGGAATGCCTGGATAAAACAGATAGATAAGTGGAAAAAAGAAAAACCGCTAAGCTACAAATTTGATAAAAATATAATTAAACCTGAGTTTGTCGTAGAGAAGATATACGAAGTCTCGAAAGGAAAAGCGATAATCTGTACTGAGGTGGGGCAGAACCAGATGTGGGCGGCGCAGTTTTATAAATACGATAATCCACGGAAATGGTTATCTTCGGGAGGGCTGGGCACGATGGGATATGGTTTTCCCGCCGCGATCGGGGCGCAGATTGCGTGTCCTGATAAACTGGTCTTTGACATTGCCGGTGATGGAAGTATACAGATGAATATACAGGAACTGGCAACCGCCGTTATTAACAAGCTGCCGGTTAAAGTGGCAATTCTTAATAACGGTTTTCTCGGTATGGTCAGACAGTGGCAGGAACTGTTCTTTAAAGAGCGTTATTCCCATACCCGGCTTGGTGTTGTTCCTGATTTTGTTAAAGTGGCGGAAGCATACGGCGCGGTAGGCCTGAGGGCCGTTAAACCCGATGAAGTAGAGCCCGTGCTTAAAGAAGCGCTTAAGATAAAAGACAAACCGGTATTTATGGATTTTGTTGTTGACTGGAAGGAAAAGGTTTATCCGATGGTCCCCGCGGGAGCAGCGATAGACGAAATGATCTTTGAAGAAGAAGAGAAGAAACCTGAAAAAAAGCTGAAAGCGGTAAAATAATTTAGCCGTTGTCCGTAAAAACAAACTCAACGGATAATGGATAGCGCATTCCGGAGGATTAATGAGGCATACGATATCAGTGCTTGTTGAAAACAAATTCGGGGTCCTTTCAAGGATCTCGGGGCTTTTCAGCGGCAGAGGATTCAATATTGAAAGTCTTTCCGTTGGTGAGACAATTGACCCCGCCGTCTCTCTCATGACCATTGTTACAAGCGGTGACGACCGCATAGTTGAGCAGATAACCAAGCAGCTCAACAAACTTATCGACGCCATTAAGGTCATAGATTTCATTAACATTGATCATGTTGAAAGAGAAATGATACTTGTTAAAATTGCTCCAAAAAAAAATGATAAAACAGAGGTCTTGAAACTCGCAGAGATTTTTCGAGGAAGGATAGTTGATTCAGGGGCATCGACGTTCACTGTTCAGATAACCGGCAACGAAAGCAAGATACAGGCTTTCATAGAGCTCATTAAACCTTATGGAATAAAAGAGTTTGTCCGGACTGGAAAGGTCGCGATTGCACGCGAAGGAATAAAGAAAACAAAATAAACAAAAAAAGGAATCGAGGGTCATAATGAAGCTTTTTTACGATAAAGACATCAAGAAAAACGTTTTGAAAGGGAAAACCGTTTGCGTAATAGGTTATGGAAGCCAGGGCCATGCCCATGCCAACAACCTGAAGGAAAGCGGTATAAATGTCATAATCGGGATAAGGAAGGGAGTAAGTTTCGATAAAGCCAAAAAGGCCGGCTTTGAAGTCATGTCGCCTGCTGAAGCGACAAAAAAGGCGGATGTGGCAATGGTCCTTCTTCCCGATGAAAATCAGGGCGACATATTCAGAAACGAGATATCACCAAATCTGAAAAAAAGCGCTTACCTTGGTTTTGCACACGGTTTTAATATTCATTTCAACCAGATAGTCCCCTCACCTGATACGAATGTGTTTATGGTTGCTCCCAAAGGACCCGGACATCTTGTCAGGTCGGAATATACAAAGGGAAGCGGGGTACCCTGCCTTATCGCGGTGGAGCAGGACCCTTCAAAGAATAGCAAGGATATTGCGCTTTCATATGCTTCAGCAATAGGCGGAGGAAGGGCCGGAATAATAGAAACAACCTTCAGGGAAGAAACCGAGACAGACCTTTTCGGTGAGCAGGTGGTCTTGTGCGGCGGGCTGACGTCTCTTATAATGGCCGGTTATGAAACACTGGTTGAGGCCGGTTATGCTCCTGAAATGGCTTATTTTGAGTGCCTGCATGAAGTCAAATTAATAGTAGACCTGCTTTATGAAGGCGGCATATCGGACATGAGGTATTCAATAAGTAACACCGCTCAGTACGGCGATCTTACAAGAGGTCCACGGGTCATAACCGGAGAAACCAAGAAGGACATGAAAAAGATTCTTACTGAAATACAGTCAGGGGAATTTGCAAGAGAATGGATGCTTGAATGTAAAGCAAACAAGCCTGTATTTAATGCCCTTACTAAAAGTGGAGAGCAGCATCCGATTGAAGAAGTCGGGGCAAGATTAAGGGGAATGATGCCGTGGCTTAAAAAGGGCAAACTGGTGGATAAGTCAAAGGCATGAGAAATGTTTCCCTTCCTGACCGGCGGTTCCTGTAAAATGCTCCAGTTTGCCAAAGAAGGTTATCCATTTATCGTCTTTTTCTCTTCAATCGCTATTCTGTCGGCAATTTTCAGAATGAACTGGGCATTAACGGTTGCCGTTCTGATAATCACGTTATTCATGTTCTTTTTTTTCAGAGATCCGGACAGGGTTACAGTTCAGGACAGGAACGCATTTATTTCTCCGGCAGACGGGAAAATAATCCTTGTCACAGAAGCGCAAGAGGATGAGATATTAAATGAAAAGGCGTTAAAGATAAGCATCTTCATGTCGCCGCTGAATGTACATGTAAACAGGGCCCCCTGCAGCGGGATTGTCAGGAAAGTTGATCATCACCCCGGAAAATTCTTTTCAGCGTTCAAAGAAGACGCTTCTATCCTGAACGAACATATTACAATGCTCCTTGAAAGCGAACATGGAAAGATAGTAATAAAACAGATAGCCGGCGCAGTTGCAAGACGCGCCGTTTGCAGGGTAAAACCAGGAGATTCGCTTATTCAGGGAGAGAGATATGGAATCATAAAATTCAGTTCAAGGGTAGATATTTTTCTACCATTAGATTCGGAAGTTAAGGTAAAATTAAATGATATAGTAAAAGCAGGAGAAACAATACTGGCTGTCAGAAGTCTGTAGGGGCATATTAAATATGAGAAAAGGGATCTACATTCTGCCTAATTCCCTCACACTGGGGGGGCTGTTCTGCGGGTTTTATGCCATTCTCGCATCTTTCAAGGGGCATTTCATATACAGCGCATGGGCAATTTTGATCGCTGTTATCTTTGACGGTCTTGACGGCTGGGTCGCACGTTTGACCAACAGCACTACAAAATTCGGCATCGAACTTGACTCACTTTCCGACCTCGTCGCATTCGGAGTCGCCCCCGCCGTATTGGTCTACAGCTGGGGACTTCAGCCGTTTGGCCGCGTCGGTTGGGGCGCCGCGTTTCTTTTTGTCATATGCGGCGCGCTGAGACTCGCAAGATATAACGTCCAGATGGGGTCCACGGAAAGCAAGGCGTTTACAGGCCTTCCCATCCCGGCCGCAGGTATCGTAATCGCCTCGCTGGTCCTGTTTCATATGGAAATATTGGGCGGTCTTTCCGGAAAAAACCATACAATCCTTTTGCTGACTTTCTTGCTTGCGGCCCTTATGGTAAGCACTCTGCGATTTCACAGCATGAAGGAAGTCGACTTCAGGAAAAGAAAGCCCTTTTGGCTCCTGGTTGTAATAGTAGTGGCATTTGTGCTTATTTTTATGTATCCTGAAATAGTTCTATTTGTTTTCTCCATTATTTATGTTTCCTGGGGAATCATTGAAGGAACATATCTTTTTCACAGGAAAAGAAAAACAAAGGAACGAGCGCAATGAGGACAATAAAGATTTTTGATACGACCCTCAGGGATGGTGAGCAGTCGCCCGGAGCATCGATGAATGTGGGTGAAAAACTCGAACTGGCGAAACAACTTGCGCGTCTTGGAGTTGATGTCATCGAGGCCGGATTCGCAATAGCTTCCCCTGGGGATTTTGAGGCAATCAAAACCATAGGCGGCGAGGTGGAAGGTCCCGTAATCTGCAGCCTTGCCAGGGCAAAGGAAGAAGATATAAAACGCGCGTGGGAAGCCCTTAAAGATGTGCCTGAAAAGCGTATACATACATTTCACTCCACTTCCGATATACATCTTAAGTATCAGTTCCGCATAGACCGTGAAGAAGCCCTTAAGCGTTCCGTGCGTATGGTCAAGCTCGCAAAGAGTTTCGTTGACGATGTTGAATTCTCTCCGATGGATGCAACGCGCACCGACACAGGGTATCTCTGTGATGTTATTGAGGCTGTTATTGAGGCAGGCGCTTTAACGGTAAATATACCTGATACCGTAGGTTACAGCATCCCTGTTGAATTCGGCGCCTTGATAAAATCAATCAGGGACAGAGTAAAAAACATAGATCGGGCCGTAATATCAGTGCACTGTCACAATGACCTGGGTCTCGCTACGTCCAACTCGCTTTCAGCGGTCCTTAACGGCGCGGGACAGATTGAATGCACAATTAACGGCATTGGAGAGCGCGCCGGGAACTGCTCTATGGAAGAAGTCGTAATGGCTTTAAGAACAAGACGCGACATCTTTAATGCCGACACAAATATCAATACAGAAAAGATAATGCGCAGCAGCAGGCTTGTTACAAAGATAACTGGCATGTCTGTTCAGCCCAATAAAGCTATTGTTGGAGCTAATGCATTTGCACATGAATCGGGGATCCATCAGGACGGGCTCTTAAAAGAAAAGTCTACTTATGAAATCATAAGACCGGAAACTATCGGGCTTCACAAGACAAAGTTTGTCCTGGGCAAACACTCCGGAAGGCATGCATTCAGGACGAGGCTTGTCGAGCTCGGTCATACATTGAATGATGAGGAAATCAACAGTGCGTTTAAGCGTTTCAAAAGAATAGCAGACCATAAAAAAGAGATATTCGACGAAGATCTCGAAGCGCTTGTCTCTGATGAATTTACAATGGTCCCCGAAATTTACAGTCTTATCGACCTGAACATCTCATCAGGCACGAAACAGAAACCTACAGCCACTCTTAAACTCAAGGTTAATGAAGAAACGATTGAGAAGACAGAACACGGAGACGGCCCTGTTGACGCTGTATTTAAATCCATCACTTCAATAACTGATACCAAAAGCAAACTGCTCAAGTATGAAGTCAAGGCCATAACAGGCGGAACAGACGCGCTTGGCGAAGTTGTCTGCTCGATCGAAGAAGACGACAGATCTGTCAGCGGACACGGCGCCGACACTGATATTATCATCGCGTCTGCCAAGGCTTACATAAATGCGCTGAACAAACTGGCAGCAAGGAAGAAATAACTTTGGGAACAATGACGATAACGGAGAAAATTCTCGCTGCGCATTCTGGCAGGGATGAGATATCAGCGGGAGAGTTGATAAACGCAAAGGTTGATCTCATTCTCGCCAATGATATAACGGCGCCCATAGCGATTACCGAATTCAAAAAAATCGGGGCTAAGGATGTGTTTGACAAAGAAAGAATCGCTTTAATACCCGACCATTTTGCGCCGCAGAAAGACATTAAGGCGGCAGAGCAGTGCAGGATGCTCAGGGATTTTTCAAGGGAGTATAACCTTGGACTGTATTTTGAGGTCGGGAGGATGGGTGTGGAGCATGCGCTTCTTCCGGAGCAGGGTCTGGTCGTTCCCGGAGACCTGGTTATCGGGGCGGACAGCCACACATGCACATACGGTGGTCTTGGCGCATTTTCAACCGGTGTAGGCTCCACAGATGTCGCTTCTGCCATGGCTACAGGCGAATGCTGGTTCAAAGTTCCTGAATCAATGAAATTTATATACTACGGCAAGCTCAATAAGTGGGTCAGTGGAAAAGACTTGATTCTTCATACAATAGGCGACATCGGCGTTGACGGAGCCCTTTACAGGGCAATGGAATTTGAAGGCGAGGTGATCAGTCCGCTTCCGATGGCAGGCAGACTGACAATGTGCAACATGGCAATAGAGGCCGGTGGTAAAAACGGCATCATTGTGCCTGATAATATTACAGAGCAATATGCAAAAAACAGGGCAAAAAGGGAATATAAATTTTACTCATCCGACAAAGATGCAGTGTATGTTGATGTAAGAGAATACGACTGTTCAAAAATACCCCTTACCGTATCCTGCCCTCATCTTCCCTCAAATACAAAACCGGCTGCTGAACTGTCCTCCATTGCCATAGACCAGGTTGTTGTCGGCTCCTGCACAAACGGCAGGATAGAGGATATAAGGGAAGCCGCTGAAATTATCAAGGGCAAAAAGGTGAACCCCAATGTAAGAATGATCGTTATCCCCGCTACACAGCAGATTTATTTGCAGGCGGTTAAAGAAGGACTCGCTGAAATATTTGTCAATGCCGAAGCTGTTTTTTCTACACCTACGTGCGGCCCGTGCCTCGGCGGGCACATGGGCATTCTTGCAAAAGGTGAAAGGGCAATTGCAACAACAAACAGGAACTTTGTCGGCAGGATGGGCCATCCTGAAAGTGAAGTATACCTTTCAAATCCCGCAGTTGCAGCGGCATCTGCAATACTCGGTAGGATAGGAACTCCGGAGGAGGTAATATGATCCTTAAAGGAAAGGTATGGAAATTTGGTAATAACATAGATACTGACGCGATAATACCCGCGCGTTATCTTAATACTTCCGATCCTGATGAACTTGCCAAACATATAATGGAAGATGCAGACAAGGACTTCCCGTCAAAGGTAAAGGCGGGTGATTTAATAACTGCCGATGCCAATTTCGGCTGCGGGTCCTCGCGTGAACACGCACCCATTGCAATAAAGGCAGCCGGCATTCAGGCGGTCGTTGCGAAAAGCTTTGCAAGGATATTTTACAGGAACGCATTTAACATCGGGCTTCCCATTTTTGAATCGGAAGATGCTTCTGGAAAAATAAAAGAGGGCGATGAAATTGAGATAGACGCGGACAGAGGCGTTATAAAAAATATCACAAAGAGTGAAGAGTATACCGCAAAACCTATCCCTCCTTTTATGCAGGAACTGATATCCTCGGGTGGATTGATTGAATGGACAAAGAAGCGAATAATGGCTTCATAGCCGCCTACCTCAAACTTCCCGAAGAAGAGTTCAGAAAAAAGATTCATCTTGCCGAAGAGATATTAAAGAGCTGCACCCTCTGCCCCCGTCAATGCAAAGTTGACAGGACATCCGGTGAATCAGGATTTTGCAGGACGGGTGACAAACCCTTTGTCTCAAGCTGGAATCCCCACTTTGGAGAAGAAGCCCCTCTTGTAGGAAGCCGCGGCTCAGGCACAATCTTTTTTTCACACTGCAATCTCGGATGCCTTTTCTGTCAAAACTGGACAATAAGCCATCTTGATGAAGGAAACATAATTTCTTTTATAGAATTAGCCGATATAATGCTGACATTACAGAATTATGGCTGCCACAATATTAATTTTGTAACGCCGACCCACCAGGTGCCCATGATTTTGAGATCTCTTGGACTCGCGATAGAAAAAGGACTGAAAGTCCCTCTTGTTTACAACTGCGGAGGTTATGAAGCCATTGAGACCATAAAATTACTTGACGGAGTAATTGATATCTATATGCCCGATTTCAAGTATTCTGATTCCGAACCGGCAAAAAAATATTCCGGGGCAAAAGACTATCCCTCAGTTGCAAAGGCAGCGATCAAAGAAATGCACCGCCAAGTCGGGGACCTCGTTATTGATAATAGAGGCATTGCCTTAAGAGGTCTGCTTGTAAGGCATCTCGTGCTTCCTGAAGGACTTGCAGGAACAGAAGAAGCTGTAAGATTTATAGTTGAAGAAATCTCACCAGACACCTATACAAACATTATGGCACAGTATTACCCGTGCTATAAGGCAGAAGAGCACCCTCCTCTCGACAGAAGGATTACGAATGAAGAATTCAGAAAAGCCGTCAAAGCAGCACGGGACGCCGGGTTAAAGAGGCTGGATTAATCGCGCAATCATATATCTTAAAAACGAAAACGGGTCCGGAATTCCCGGACCCGTTTTCGTTACAACTCCTTATCGATAGGTCTTATTTTTTCTTGTGGGCAGCGCAAAATTTTGATTTTCCGCTTGCGCTATTTTTGCATTTCTTCCCTTCCTTGGTAGTTGCAGCGCATCTTGCTTTCTTTTCCTTCTTTACTTTCTTTGCTTTCGCCATTTACCCTCCTCTTATTATTGTAAGTTATTGCTACTTACAAACTTGCTTTGAACTTGCTTTGTGTTTCGGTATTAATCAATAAAAACTTTAACTTTCGGGAAGCAACAAAGACCGTTGACCGTTTTTTTGCAGACTCTTTATGATTCGGGTTTGGGTCAACAATAACATTCCTTAATGCCGGACAACGCATTCGGGAATTAAACTTTTCAGCAAAAAATTCCGTAAAAAAGGAAACCATTTAATGATAATGCCGGTAAAACAGACCGGGGAAGTCTGAAGGGAGGTGAAAAAATGGCGTCATTCATTGAGACAATGAAAACAATAAAGGGAATGAAACTTGAACTCCTTAAAGTGTTCGGTTCCATGCTAATGTTTGCTTGCCTGGTTATGCTTATTGCCCTCGCGTTTTACGGTTGATACCATAAGCAGCGGCAAAGTCGGTTTTATTAATCCGGACAATGCATTTTCCAGTTGATAGTTTTCGTCAAAACAATGACGATTAATCATAATGCTTTCTCCAGTTTAATCATTTAATAAGCCGGCACATATTCAATTAATAACATTAAAATCAAGATGTTATAAGCGGAATATGACTGTGAAAATAATTTCGGCATAAGAATTGCATTATATACATTCATGGAAAAAAGGGCCTTTGAAAGAACAGACACAGACTTACCGGTAAGGTATTTCTGTGAAAACAGAATTTACACCGGGACAGTAAAAAATCTCTCAGAAAACGGTATGTTTATCAGCACAAGTAATTTTCTTCCCTGC
>JAUVPO010000176.1 GCA_030598625.1 Deferribacteres bacterium
AAATAAAGTATCCAAAAAAAATGCGCCCCGGTGATTGTTTCTTAACGGGATGCTCCAGGACTGCCCGCTAAATTAAAATAGCCGCTCCGCTTCTCATTTTAATTCTTAACGCGTTCAGTCCCGAACCATCCCTAAAACAATCAAAGGGGAATTAATGTAGGGGCACGGTTCCCGTGCCCTTTCTTTTTACCCTTTCAGCGATTTTAGGTTCTTGGGGTGTTGAGGGAAAAGAATTAATTTGTGTCTGAGTGGAGCGAGCCTGCCTGTCGGCAGACAGGTTTAAATTAATTCCCCGAATTAGTGCATTACCTAACTCCATATCAGGAAAAAACAGGAAAAAACTGATTTACAATCCCCATAGAAAGAGGTATATTACTCAAATTAAAGTGGCTGCTCGGTCCAGCATGTTTTAGTTGGGTGTTGCGGATAAAACTCTATACGTTAGAAACATAAAAAATAAAAATGATAGGAATAATATTATCGATAATTTTCCCTGGACTCGGTCAATTTTACTACGGTAAAAACGTCCGGGCTATAGCGATGATGATATTGGGTATTACTCCACTTTATCCAATAGCATTAGTTTGGAGTATTATTGATATCATACGACTCAACAAAAAGGGAGAAGCCCCGACATTTGAAAAGAAAGAGGCAATTTGGGGGATTGTCATTCTTCTTGTGATAATACCAGTATGCTTTCTAATTTTATTTTATGGATCATTCACGTTATTTAATTGGTATTCAGATGCATACAATAAACCAAAAATCGCAATGGAAGAAGGCAATGATATTATTAAGGCATTAAACAAATATAAAAAAGAAACGGGTCATTATCCTGAAGACCTTCAAACGTTGATTAGCGGGAGTCCGATACGGTCAAGATGGGCATCAGACGCATGGGGACAATCGTATCATTATGAAATATCCGGTGATAAGAAAATATTCAAATTAATAGCACGGGGGAAAGACAAAACTTTAGGGACAAACGACGACATTGTGTTTGATTGATATTTATTAACAAGGAATTTCTAACAACTATAAGTAAGATCAGAACCTGAAAAAACAATAAATGAAGGGTTGACCCAAATTGGTTGCTTTTCATAGCGGGGACCTGCAAAGGTGATATACTGTAGGTATAGTCATTTTTATAGTCTGATGAGACAGGAAATTTTAAAAAGCAGCAGGCAATAAAACCCTTTATAAAAGAAAGGAGGACAAGATGAGTGTCTACAAAGTCATCGAGCTTGTGGGTACGAGCCCTGAATCGTGGGAAAAGGCAGCCGAAGCCGCTGTAGAGGCTGCTTCCAGGAGCCTTAAGGATATCAGGATTGTAGAGGTGGTCAAGCTTGACATGCAGGTTGAGAACGGTAAGGTGAAGACCTACCGTGCGAGAGTAAATGTATCCTTCAAATACCACACCAAAGATTAATACATGTTTTTCATTTGTAATGATTTACGGTGTCCCTCCCCGGAGGGGAGGGACGTTTTTCCGCGGGCATGTTGTCATGGCTTGCAAACAGGATTAAGTTCTTTATAGTCCTTAAACGGCGCAGAATCTGCTTCCAGATCCCTCCCCTGAAGTGTGTGAAATCACTCATGATTTGTCATTTTAATGGTATATTTGGAGATGGCAAAAACGCTTAACGTGTTGGCTTTATTGACAATATTGTTAGATTGCTTTACAGGCATTGTTTTTGCTTGTAATTGAATGTAAAGGATAAAGATGTTTATTATGAAGAAAAGGGCTTTTGAGAGAATTCCCGTAGATTTCGAAGTAAGATTACCTTGTGGTAATATGTTTTATTCAGGAACTGTTCTAAACCTTTCCGAAAAAGGCATGTTTATCAGTACAAAAAGGATTTATCCCGTAGATTCCATTTTAAATATTCAGATGGAAAAAGAAACAGTTTATCTTCTTGCAAGAGTAAAGAGTTTCAAAAAGACAGATGGTAATTCAGACGGCATTGGAGTTGAGATCTTAAATCCCCCACAAAACTATTTAGAATTTGTAAGTGGTCTAAAAGCTTCCCTGTAAAACCGATATAGTCACGATTCTTTCTCTCTTGATTTTGATGGTAACTATTTCCATGCTCTTACCGCATTTGCTATTTCTTTTGCAAAATCCGAAAGGGTCTCGTCCCGCGCCCCGAAGATCACATAGTTTCCGTATTTATGGAGCTTCCTTAAAACATCTTTTCTATCTTCAATGACCTCAACGGATTTTCCCATGGCCATGATTCCGCTTGCGAGATCATGACTTGATATGTCTTTGCCGGCGGTCCCTCCGGCGTAATATATAGGTAAAAGAATAAGATGGTCGGAGTCACGGAGATTCTCACTGAAAGTTTCGATGTATTCCTTTTTCATCAGCCTGGTCGGGCCGAATCCATGGGGCTGGAATATATAACAAACATCTTCTCTCAGATGTTTTACCGTCTCCATGAGGGACGCGATCTTGTGGGGGTTGTGGGCGTAGTCATCGATAACAAGCCGGTTCCTTTCGTTAAGGTGGATATCAAACCGTCTGTCAATCCCCTGAAATTCGGGCATCACATCTGCGATAGCCTTCATTGACACCCCAATTTCTGAAAGGAGGGCAATGCATGAAAGGGCATTGTACAGGTTAAATTTACCGGGGAGCGAAAGACTGAATCTCGTTCCATGTACTGCGAAATTCGTGCTGAACGGCCTGTATACCACTTCGTCCGCCATGTAATGAGAGGGATTCCGTATGGAAAAGGTGACGGGATTTCCGGCTGTTAATCCCCTGAGGTTTTTATCATCAGCATTTATCAAAATTTTCTTCATCGTATTTTTCATGAGGGTCTCAAACATCTTTGCAGTTTTGTCAACAGAATGGTGGTCAAGGGCAAGATTTAAAATTACCGAATACTGCGGCCTGTAATTTACGATGCTCCCGTCTGACTCGCATGCCTCAATAACAAGATAATCCGAGTCCCCTGTAAGTGAATTGCCGCTGCTTGCGGCTGATTTAAATTGCTTCACCCTTCCTCCGCCGATAAAATTCGGTTTCAGGCCAAGCCTGCTCATCAGAAAAGCGAGCATCCCCGAGACAGTTGATTTCCCGCTTGTGCCGGAGACGGCTACTGTATTAAAGGATGCGGAAATATCCGCGAGGTAATCGGGCCGTGTCTTTACGGAAATTCCCAGCGACGCTGCCTTTTTAAAGTCCGGCCGGTCGGGTTCCACGGCAGTGCTGAAGACCGCAAGATCAAATGTTTCGTCGATGCCGTTGCCGTTTTGTGGAACGATAGTAATCCCCCTCGACTGAAACGCCATTTTGGAAGGATGGCACGATGTCACATCAAATTCCCTGTCAGATCCGAAAACAATATGACCTTTATCAGCCATAAAACCGGCTATTGCGGATAAACCGCTTCCCCCGATACCCGAGAAAAATATCTTTAATGGTCTCTTGCTTATCATATAACTGCTATTTTAACGTACTCTGTAATTATAAAACAGACGATCATAGAGACAATATTGCGAGATTTAGTCAATGAATAACAATTAATTCGTTTTTTAAGGTCGTCTTTTATTTTTATCGGATATGCATATCCAAAAATTTAGGAGAAAATATATTATAGTGTTATATATGCGCCAGTTATCCCTTTCTTTTCAACCTGACGTACAATCTCTGATGGCCTATTTTGAAAAAGCGGCAGGAAAGAAGATATCGCTTGTCATTACCGACAACTCTACAAGTATGCTTTCGTTTAAAGAGCATAGAGGCTCTGCTGCGCTGAGACTGCACAGTATGTTCCTTGATGCTGGAACGGACGTACTGGATGAAATGGCCGTATTCATAAAAAACAAAAAAGGAAAGACCCCGCTTATTAACGACTTTATCAGGCAAAACAGGCACAGGTTAAAAAACAGACCCTTGAGAAAAGTAAATATCAGGACAGAGGGCAAGCATTACAGTCTTCTTGATATGTATGCTTCGGTAAACAAAGAATACTTTGAGGGAAGAATCTCGGCCTCTATTACATGGGGCGCTAAAGGGCCGAAGCGGGCGGCGAGAAAAAGGACACTCGGCAGTTACAGCAGCCATAACAATATGATAAGGATTAACCCTATGCTCGACAATAAAAACGTACCCGGATATTTCCTGGAATATGTTGTCTATCATGAAATGTTGCATGCTGACATGAATAGTGGGCGCTATGAAGGCAAACGACCGGTTCATTCTAAAGAATTCAGGGACCGCGAAAGACAGTTCAGGCATCATGAAAAGTGCGTTGCATGGGAAAATAAGAGGTGGTAAGAAAGTATGTTTTGCAAAGAAGGAATTGATTCTTTGAAGTTATAACATTGACCTGTTATTTTTATCCTGTAAAATTCCCCGCACATTTTTGCTTTCATCGCGCAACGTCGTTAGTAGTCCGTTCTTTTAGCCAACCCTCAACCTATTAAAGTTGATTCCGAAATATCCCGATAACAGAGGCGCGAAGGGAGGTGAATAGATGTTTGATGAATTAAAACAATGCAATATCTGCAAAAAT
>JAUVPO010000181.1 GCA_030598625.1 Deferribacteres bacterium
CGGTGCCCGGATATAAGGGGCTTTGATGAAGAGATAGATACAGGAAGTCCCTGTTGCCCAGAAAAATATCTTCCGTGCCGTTTCCATGGTGGCAGTCAAAATCCACTATGGCGACTTTTTTAACTTTCTCTCCGGCTTTTAATGAGGCAATGGCAATGCTGTTGAAATAACAGAAACCCCCAAGCTCATTTTTTGAAGCATGATGTCCCGGAGGCCGCATAAGTGAAAATGCCTTTTCGCCCTCGTTCAGGCAATGCATGGCAGCGTTTATGGCGCTTCCCGCTGATAATCTCGCGTGATCAAATATGCCCGGAAAGGACGGTGTATCAAAGTCGAAAAAACCTTCCTTCTTTACGTTGTCAAGCAACTGTTGTGTATGCGCTAGGAGAATATCTTTATCAGTGCAGGGACCGGGCTCCATAAACTCAAACCCTTTGTCCTTAAGAAAATTATACGTTGACTCGACCCTCGCCGGCGATTCGGGATGGCCCGGCTGCGAATACTCCAGACACCTGGATGAATAAAAAATTTTCATTTAAATTTCGAAAGGAAATCCCTGGCAGTTGCTACATTTACAATGTTTTTGATTTTGTCTGTAAAAAAATGGGTATCGCCGGTCAAAAAATAATCAGGCCTTAAATAAAGCACTGCGGCCAGGATAGGAATATCATGCTTATGCGTCATTAGGTTCCCGGCTTCTTTAATTTTGCGGCTGTATTTCGAACGCGGTATAATCTCAATATCACTCAGCGACTTTTCTGATTCAGTGAGGGCAATTTCAAATGTCCTTTCTTTTAGATATTTGAGTTTCTTCCTTATCACCTTTCTTAATTCATCAACGACGTCCTCACTCGTTATAAGGTCTAATTCGACCAAATCCAGAATCCTTGATTCGTTGCCATCAAAAAAAATCCCGGATAAAAGAATATTTGTATCTACAAAGACCTTGTATCTCATCTGCGCATTTTTTTGAGTTCTTTTAACATCTCGGCTTCTGTTATGCCATCTTTTTTCATAAGCCATCTCAGGAATGACCTGCTTTTTCGTGCATAAGCCTTCTTAAGCGCAGCTACAACAGCCTCTGATGCATCAGAGAATATGCCGAGTTTTATCTCCTCGTTAATGTTTTTATATATATCCTCCGGGATCTTGGCTATAATCTTAGGCATTTTACCCCTCCTTGCTTTCTAACTAACTTAATAATAACAGAAAGTTTACTGCTTTGCACAATTTAAATGCTCCACGATTTCTCAATGCCGTTCTTTATCCCCATGGACTTGCTTCCTTCAATCCCGTGAGACACTCCGAAGCAGAGCTTCGAGAAATTATTTTAATTAAATATCAATCTCCATCAAATCCTCTGCCAATACGATAGCCCCGTTAAAAAACTCCCCGCTTTCTTTTATTCTGTCTGCATCAGGCGTATTAGCCGGATACAGGTGGGAAAGGAGCAGCTTCTTTACCCCTGCTTTTTCCGCCACGAGACCGCACTCCCTTGAGCTGAGATGTCCCCTGTTTTTCATTGAATCAGGAAACGAGCAGTCCGCGATTAACAGATCGGCGTTTTCCGAAAGATCTATTATCCCCTGATCATAATCGGCATCACCGGTGAAGACGACGGATTTCCCTCCTTCTTCAAATCTGTAAGCAATGCTGTCTTCAGAATGAACGGTTGCTGCAGTAAAAATATGAAACGGTCCAAAATCCAGCTTGTCCCGGATTTCAATCAGGTGAATGTAAAAATCACGAGGTTCACCGAAAATCGGCGCTATGGCTTTCTCATAATAATCCCTGAATCCTTTTGGCGCAACAATACTAAGGTCTTTCCCCCTTTTGAACCCGGGGGTCGCGAGGAGTGCATGGATTAACGGCATCAGATCCGAAAAGTGGTCGGGATGTCCGTGCGTTATAAATACTGCGTCGATATCCCTGTAACTTTTGCCTGCCTTCTCGAGCTGGA
Source organism: Deferribacteres bacterium (assembly GCA_030598625.1). GTDB lineage: Bacteria > Nitrospirota > Thermodesulfovibrionia > UBA6902 > UBA6902 > JAUVPO01. The sequence goes on from JAUVPO010000181.1 coordinate 1,961, forward strand.
GAAGCGATCCACTGCCGCAATCAACGAGTATCCGGCAGTTTCCTGACTCCAGATAATAACCCGGGGCGTTTCTTTTTAAAGACGGCACACATGTGCCGCTTCCCAGAATAGTCAGTTTCATAACAGGTTAAGAAGATTATACATCATCAATCTTAAATCCGAGCTTTTCAGTGCTATCCTTTACAATCTGTCTTAATTTGCCTTCCTCTATGGAAGATGGATCAAATGAAATATCAATCCTGTCTTCCTCCGTCATCTCAATGGACTGAATGCCGTCAAGGGAACCGATAAACTTTTTTAAGGCCAGAACACAGTCATAACAGTAAATGCTTCCTGCCTTAAAAGATATGTTTGCCATAACGCCTCCTGAAAAAACTGAATGCTGCTTTTTGATATTTGATTTTTGACTCAATATACCTGACTTGTTCCTCAAGTCATTTGATTGGAAAGCACTATATCCTTTAAAACCCTTTCCCCGAGAGTTTTATCATAGGCGTTGTCCAATGACTTTATAACGTCATCGACCCCCGCGATTGAGGCACCCCTTCTTTCAATTGACAGGGGTCCCTTTTCAGCCACCCGAACGGTATCAAGGATATCTTTCAGTTTAATAGTTTCTATGTCCCTTGCCGGAACATATCCCGGAGGGTCATCCCCTGTTTCAATGACCAGTGCATTGCGTTTTAATAATGCAAGCACATCGCAGACCGGGTCTACCGGGAGTTCAAGATGCCCTGCAATAGATTCATATGTCCATGGCTGTTTATCGTGATAATAATTGTAACCGATTAAATACATTATTAAGAATGCCAGCCTTTCCCTGAGCCGGTTGCTCAGTCCGAACGCATCTTTTTTGGCTGTGAGGAAATGAGGATACTGGTGATAAAATGAAACCTGCGCTCCTGCCAGGAGGATCAGCCAGCTTAAATAAAGCCATATCATGAACATTATGAGTATGGCAAATCCGGAATATATCGCTGCATATCGTGTTGATTTAACAACAAAAGAAGCAAATGCCCATCCAGCGGTCTCCCATAGTATCCCGGCCAGTATCCCCCCTACCAGTGCGGACCTGAATTTCACCTTTGTATTGGGGATGAAGATATAGAGAAAGGTAAATGCCGCGCAAACAATAAGATAGGGAGACTTTTCAATGGCAAAATAAAACAGCGTTCCAAAGGGCTCGATGGATACTATCTTCTGAACGATTGAGGCGTTCATAAGAGAGGCAGTCAGCCCGATTGCCGAGAAGATCAGAACAGGACCTATTAGTATTACGCTGACATAATCGCTGAATCTCCTTGCAAGGCTCCTTGTCCTCCTGATCCTCCATATCGTATTAAAGGATTTCTCGATTTTCTGAATGGCTGACACTACCGTATAAATCAACATCCCAAGCCCAAGAGAGCCGAGCACTCCGACTTTCATGTTTTCAACGAAGTCTATAATCCTGAAGGTTATTTCTTCCCCTTTGTTCCCGAGGGGGGCAAGGAATTTAAGCAGGAAGGGTTCGATGACCTCATTGTGCATACCAAAGGCCTTAAGAACAGAAAAGCTGATCGCCAGTACAGGGACAATGGCAAGGAGGGTCGTATACACAAGACTCATGGCCCTGAGTGTGAGCTGTCCCTCAGCGAACTCACTTATAGCGACATTGAGCAGCCTGAGGGACCTGACGGCAAATGATTTATACCTGCCAAGGGAAAGGATGTCTATTTCCCATAAATCCCTCCTGAAAAAATCGGCCATTTTTTGCTTTGCGTTTATCACGTTCATATGGTCATTTTATCACAAATAAAAACGCCGGGGCTATTTACTTATCGAATTTCCGGCAGTAACTCTTTATGGTATATTAATAAAAAAAGAGGAATGGAGAGACAGGGGGACCAATGCAGCTTTGCCCCTTTGTCCCCCTGTATTGATTTTGCCATGACCCCGATTGATGTGTATAAAAAACTGCCCCGCAGCAACTGCGGAAAGTGCCCGGCGAGGACCTGCATGTCTTTTGCCGTACAGTTCCTGAGGAAGATGATTTCATCTTCTGAATGCCCTGAGCTTGACGGCAGGACAAAAAAAGAGATTGAAGCAATGCTTCCCGAAACAGGCGACTGGAAAGAGAAGCGGGTTGGGGAACTGTTAAGGGAAATATCAAATATTAAATTTCCCGTCGTAGCAGGGGGCATAGGCGCGGCAATTGAAAAGGATTATCTGAAGTTAAGATACATGGGAAGGGATATTCTATTGAGCAGGTCGGATTTCAAGGGGAAAGTGGACATATGGGACAAGCTCCTTATTCTAATGTATGTCAAAAACTCAGGCGGCATTCCCCTGTCGGGCAAATGGGTCGCGTTCAGGGATTTAAAGGACGGCCTGATCAGGGCGGAAAGCTTTCATGGAGCCTGTGAAATTTCTCTGGCAGGAATGTTCGAAAAAAACA
>JAUVPO010000079.1 GCA_030598625.1 Deferribacteres bacterium
GTGGAAAAAGAAGAATGGGACGGGGGCGGTGATGACACAATCGATAGTGCTTATTATTACACTTATGATGAGTCGGGACGTGTGATCAAGGACGAATGGGACTGGGATAACGACGGGACAATTGATTATGTTTTGAATTATACACTGGCGTGAACGGCTTGTTTGCCCCCTGCTAAGGCATCAATATCTCAAGGAGCCTGTCCAGTTCTTCAAGGGAGTAATAGTCTATTTCAATCCTTCCGCGTTTGTTTGATTTGTGAATCAACCGTACCTTTGTTCCCAGGCTCTGTATGAGTTGCTCCTCAAGCGAGGCTATCTGGGGGTCTTTCAGGGTCTTTTGTTTTGTGCGCGGGGCGCTCGATGGATCCTTTTTGCTTAATGCTTCCGCTTCCCGTACACTTAATCCGCTGTTGATTATTTTTTTCGCAATACTAATTTGATGCCTTTGGTGTTCAACCTGCAGTAAAGCCTTTGCGTGACCCATGCTTAAAGAGCTGTCGGCAATCCACTTTTTGATCTCGGTGGGGAGTTTCAGTATTCTCAGGTAATTGGTTACGGTTGCCCTGTCTTTTCCCACCCTTCTGGACAGATCGTCATGTGTCAGCTTGAAATCTTTTATCAGTCTCTGAAATGCCTCTGCTGTTTCGAGTGGATTCAGGTCTTCTCTCTGGATGTTTTCTATCAATGCGAGTTCAAGCGCTTCTGCGGGGGCGGCATCTTTTACAATGGCCGGCACAGTGACCAGTCCTGCTATCTTTGCTGCTCTCCATCTCCTTTCACCTGCGATTAATTGATATGAATTGGCGGAAGTTTTTCTTATTATTACGGGTTGAATAATGCCTTTTTCTTTTATTGATGCGACAAGTTCTTTGAGGGCATTATCTTTAAATACTCTTCTTGGCTGGTATTCGTTAGGTACAATACGTTTGATGTCAAGTTCCAATATCTCTTTCGACCCTGTCTTCTCCCGTTTATCGGGTATCAGGGCGGAAAGGCCTTTACCGAGGGCCGTTTTCATTTTTCATTATCTCCTGTGCAAGTTCTAAATAACTCAGGGCGCCTTTTGACCTGATGTCATAGTAAATAGCCGGTTTGCCATGGCTTGGCGCTTCGGCAAGCGTGACATTTCTTGGAATGACTGTTTTATAAACCTTGTCCCCGAAATGCCTTCTCAATTCATCGGTGACCTGATGCGCAAGCGTGTTTCTTGCGTCAAACATTGTAAGCAGAATCCCTTCTATTTCAAGCGAGGGATTAAAAGAGCTTTTTATAAGATTAAAGGTTCTGAGCAGCATGCTTATTCCTTCAAGGGCGAAATATTCACATTGAATCGGGATGAGCAGGCTGTCAGCGGCAACAAGGGCGTTGAGAGTCAAAAGACTGAGGGAAGGGGGGCAGTCTATAAAGATATAGTCATATTGGCCCTTAATTCTATCAAGGGCGCGTTTAAGAATTGTTTCCCGGCCGTCTTTTAAAATGAGTTCAAGTTCAGCGCCGATCAGATCGATATTTGATGAGATGATTTTAAGGCAGTCGATGCCTGTTTTCTGGACGACATCTTCAATGTTTTTTGCCTCGATGTATAAATCGTAGAGATTCCCGTTGAGATTGTCTTTGTCTAATCCAAGTCCGCTTGTTGCATTTCCCTGAGGGTCCGTGTCAATAAGCAGAACGCGTTTTTCGGAAGCCGCAAGTGAAGCTGTTAAGTTAATAGCGGTTGTAGTTTTTCCAACACCGCCTTTCTGGTTGGCTACGGCTGTTATTTTCCCCACTACGCTCCGTCCTGAACAAACTTGAAACCTTTTTTAAGAGACAATTCCGCCCTTGCAAGTTCTTTTCCGAGGTATGCGGCATGACTTAGCTCTGTCACCCACTTGTTGTTAATAATTGTAAAATAAATATCCCGGCTGTTCCTGCCCCTGATTTTCCTGAGAAATTTATTGTCATAAGAGTAATGCTCGACCAGAATAGATCCGTTCTTTTTAGATGGAAGGATTACAAAGTATCCTGCCTTGTCAAGTTTCACTGATGATTTACTATGTTTTTTTACCGTAACCGTTGGGACTGAAGCGGCAGGTTTTGGAAGTGATATGGATATGGCAGCCTGGTCGCCGCAGTCACCATGGCATCCGCAGCTCGACAGGCTTTTTGTCCCGACAGGGATGAAGCCATGAACAGTCTTTAGAGAGGGGCTTGCTGAAGCTGCTTTTTGGGAGAGTTCATTGATTTTTTTGGTCAATGTTTTGGTATTTTCACAGCCGATCATATCATCGATCCGTATCTGTTTCTGAAACGCGGTTACATCCGAGGGCGTGATATTTTTGAGTATCGGCCGTCTGCCTTTCGAGCCTATTACACGCATTTTTTTATCAACTCCGTTTTCCCATAACGCCAGCAGGGTCTTTCCGCTTTGATGACCTTCCGGATCTTTTCCTGCCACGATCAGGGAACGGATGCCGGGATTTGAAATAATGTTTGTTACTATCTTGTCAATCCCGATGTTTTCAGTTTCTGTTTTACCGATTATACAGAGTCCGGCGGGTTTGAGCCTGGCAAGTTTTTCCTCCAGTTTAACGCTTGCAAGCGTGGAAACAGCTACAGGGGCGGACTTATCCAATACTGTATACTCGCCCTCAATTGAAGGCCATGAAGCATTGCTTGCCTCAAATTCGCAGTTTGAGAGTGTAGCCGAGGCCAAAGCGGGATATTTTGAGGTAAGCAGGGTCATTGCCTCAGGGGGTATACAATACTTGCAGCCAAAGCAGGGATATTCAAGTGGTTCAAGCTGCTCCGACCATTCATTGACATGCCGCAGCAATTCTTTTGCATCTTTGATTTTCAGTAAGGGAAGTGAAGATTTCAGGTTTTCCAGAGTACCCTTCATACAGCCGCATTTTCTGCATTTGGAAAGCCGCATACCTCTTTGAATCTCCGATACAACCTTTTTGAACGTGGAATTCATGAAAATATTATGTATGATGGCAATAAAAAACTTCAACCGTAATGCCGCTTATTTATGCATCCCGGCAAATTTTTATCGGCATTCAAAGTAAATATTATATGTACTATATTGTTTCACTGTTTCATTATTTCATGGTTTGTTGTAATAATATTTACTTAAGACTGATAAATAAAGTATTTATCAGTTTTACCGTAAATATTAAATATGGAGTATATAGATCCAGAAAAGAGCAAACCCTGACATGGTCCCGTATAAAAAATTGAAACTGCAATGGGATAAAGTTAAATCTTGCGTAGAGATTGCCGATATCGCTTTTATCGGTTTGCGAGTCATTATTTTTTGCGGGGGGATTGGATGGCTCATATTTTCCGATATTTCACAAAAGACCTTCGGGTATGTCAGCGGTATTTTTGTCTACTTTGTTATCTACAGTATTTTTGTTTACAGCTGTCTTTTTTTATATCCTCAAAAAAAGAACGTCGTATATGGTCTCGCCCTGTTTTTTGATCTTTCATATGCATCCCTTCTTGTAAAGGTGACCGGTGGATTTGACAGTTCTTTTTTTAACGGGTTTTATTTAATAACCGCCCTTTATTCTTTTTATTTCGGACTCTGGTCCGGATCAGTGATAGCTGCCATAGCGGCCGTATTATATTATTCAAGCTCCGGTTATGTATCCAATGAAATTCACTGGACTGATTTTTCAGTAAGGATTGCATTTTTATTTTTATTGGCGCTGCCCCTCGGAATGCTTTCCCAGAAATTAAAAAGTGACAAGAAAAAGATAGAGAATCTCAACAGCGACCTGGAACGATATATCGAAGAATTGCGAAACATACAGGGAAGGCTTATACAGGTAGAAAAATTATCAGCCCTGGGAAGACTGACGGCGGATGTCGCGCATGAGATAAGAAATCCGTTGACTTCCATTGGAGGATTTGCCAGACGCCTTAATAAAAAGTTATCTATAGGATCAATGGAAAGACAATATTCCGACATAGTTATATCGGAAGTCGACAGGTTGGAACGAATACTCAGGGATGTCCTGACGTTTTCAAGAGAAGCAAAATCTGAAATAGACTATCAGGAGATAAACGAAACTGTAGAAGAATCCCTGCAAACGTTTGTTGGCATATGTTCTGAACAATCAATACGGATTGACAAGGAACTGGATTCATTGCTTCCCCAGGTTTTAATTGATAAAGATCAGATAAGACAGGCGGTAAATAACCTTATCTCAAACGCCATAGATGTAATGTCTGAGGGGGGCAAGCTTGCGGTTAAAACTTTTATGAAGAGATTATATGAGATTGATTATGTTGTCATGGAAGTTGCAGATACAGGTCCCGGCTTGACAAAAGAAGCGGTAGATATGATATTTGAACCTTTTTTTACGACAAAAGAAATAGGAGCAGGCACAGGACTCGGTCTATCCATATGCAGAAAGATTATGGATGAACATAACGGATTAATATTTGTGGAAAGTGAATTAGGCAAGGGCACGTCATTTAAAATGTTTTTCCCTTATCAGAACAGAGAAAACGGGGATGAGGTAATGTGTTGGGAATTCAACAAATGTGGTGTGAAAAATGCGGAAGGCGCGGCCGGGATGAGATGTCCTGTTTATCCAAATTACGGGCGAATCTGCTGGGGGGTAGCCGGAACATTTTGTGGGAAAAAAGTAAGCGGGGCTATTGCCCAGAAGCTCGGCGACTGCAGAAAGTGTGAGTTTTACAAAAGGACTGCCGTACTAAAAAACCTGTAGTATAAAAAAGGATTCAAGGATTCGAGTGATGGAATTTATTTTATATTTTTTTACTTGTATCCTTGAATCTTTTAAATAAAATTAAGAAGTTTACTTTTCCTGCTGTTTTATCATAAAATGTCATGGTACTATTTTAAATGATAGGGCCCATAGCTCAGTTGGAAGAGCTACCGGCTCATAACCGGTTGGTCCCAGGTTCGAGCCCTGGTGGGCCCACCAAATCGTGTCTTTTCGACTCAGAGTGAAGAGCAGAAATTGAAAGTGAAAGAAATCAGTTCATGACATTCGACTTATACCGCTCCCGGAGGCAATATTGGAAGAGCAACTAAAACTCTTAATTGAACTTCAGGAGATAGATTCTTTCATACGTTCAATAGATGAAAAAATTGAGTCATTACCCCGCAGATTAGAACAGTTTAAGCATCCTCTAAAAGAAGTAAGTGAATCCGTTCAAAAGGCTGAGGCAAAGTCTGACGTCCTGAATAAAAAGAAAAAAGAAAAAGATATGGAATTAGACGAAGTTCAGGACAAGATTAATAAACTCAAAGCAAGAAGCAGTGAAATTAAGACAAACAAGGAATATGAGGCGCATATTAAGGAGATTGAAGGCTTTGAAAAGAGCAAGTATAAGATGGAGGATGATATTCTTTCTCTGATGGAGGACATTGAGAATTATTCCGGCTACGTAAAAGAAAAGAAGATAAAAGTGAAGAAAGCTGAAGACGATTTTAAGCTGCAGGAGAAGGCCCTGGAGGAAGAAAAGAAGAAACTGCATTCTGAAATGGAAATGTGTAAATCAAAGAGGGGGGACTTTGTTGCCGGAATAGATGAAGAGAATTACGATCAATATATGAAACTATTGAGTAGAATGGGGGGGGTGGCAATTGTACCGACGGAAAACGAGATATGTCTTGGCTGCAATACAAATATCCCGCCCCAATTATTTAATGATATAAAAAAGAATGACAGAATTTTTACCTGTTATTACTGTAAAAGACTGCTATATTTTAAAGAGCCGGTCCCGTCTGATAAAGAGTCCGGGGAAGCCCCGCCGTCGTCTTAATGAAAAGTAATATTCACAAGCAAAATAAAAAACATCAGCCTGGTTTGTTTGAAGAGGAATCTCTGTCTTATAACGGTAAGAACAGGACCGTTGAAGGGCCTGCGAAAGGAAGCAGTCCCGCGGGATATGCTTTGATGTATTGTGATGGCGCGTCCAGCGGTAATCCGGGCGAATCAGGGATTGGTGTGGTAATTAGCCTGTCGGGTAGAGACGCTCAGCTTCCCGGAAAAAATAAGATCTGCGAGATATCAGAATATATTGGAGTTGCTACAAATAATGTTGCCGAATATTCAGCTTTAATAAAGGGGCTTGAAAAAGCGAAGTCATTAGGAATAAGAAAAATAAAGGTTTTTCTGGATTCTGAACTGCTGGTAAGGCAGATGAATGGAATATATAAAGTGAAGAATAAGAATTTGATGTCCCTGTGGATTCAGGCAAAGAATATTTTAGGGGATTTCGATAGTTATAAGATTACCCATGTTCGGAGAGAGATGAATAAAGAGGCGGATTCACTTGCGAGAAAGGGAAGCACTAAGAAAAGACTGAAACAGTCGTGATATTCTGTTCATTAAGAGAAGTTTTGGAATGATGAAGATTCTCTCGTTTTAAGACGATAATATGGTTTCTACAAATGCTTTATATTCCGTCGGGGGATCAATAATTTCTATCCCTATGCTGTTCATGAAGATGTTAGGCGAAGATTTATCTGAATGAAGCCATTTTATTTCACTATGCAGGGTGATAATTTCTTCTGTGGGAATTTTAATTTTCAAGCTGGAGGTTGTTCCAGGAATAAAAGCTGCGGCGGTTTTTGCAGGAGAGACTCTCATGAACATACCATACTCAGAAATATTTGCTATGAATATTAAATAATTTGTGTCCCCTATAATAAGCTCACCGTGCAATATAACGGATTTTCTTCTGGAATGCCTTCTATCCATTAAGTAAATAATATGAGGATTAATTATTCAGAGAACAACCAATTCTATTCAATTGCATCAAGCCACCGTCTTTTTTTTAGATCAATATCACTATTGGTCGACGGCATTATGGCCCTGTAATCAAATGCAATCGCATCAACTAATTTTCTATAAGAAGCTCTATCAAGATTGTTCAAATTTATATTGAACTTCTTGCAATTTTGATATATTATCTGTGTGGAGAGAGCTTCACAGAAATCATCCATTAGTGAATCCTTTATTATTGTATACACTGTCGCATATTTATTAGCGGCATGTGAAGTGGTTGTAATCATAAGTCATTTCCTTTATTTCGTCTCTTTAAAATAAAAGATCTGGTTTTGCCGAGAGACAATTACTTAATTCAAAGGTATGATATTAAAAAAATAATGCAATCGGTGTTTGACTGATTAAATTGTAGGTAATTGACCTACAAGGAGATGGTAACCCTTCAGTGAAGGGTGGCAGAGATAGGCGCACGATACCCTTAGGGACAACACTGCTGATACAAAGACCCTGTAAAAGCGGAATGACGAGTTCAAGGAGGGAAGAGAAGTTGAAAGGGATCAAGAGTCATTTTTTGTGAGAGATGATCAAGCACGTATTTAAGGTGCTCGACCACATCGGTTTTCTGTTTTTTAAGAGAGTGCACAACGGTCATCAAGACACTTCTGGTATGAGCTCCGGCATCGGATACAGAGCCAAAGCTGACTTTACGGGCAATTACAGTAGGTCTTAAGTCTCGTTCCGCAAGATTGTTTTCGGCAGGCACCCGGCGGTCATCAGCCCAATGATACATACGATGGGCTTTTTCACAAAAGATATTCTGTATATGCTGTATCCCTAAATGGACAGCCGGGGACTCAACGGCATTGATAGTCTGAGCCTTGATATCAGCAGCTTTAGCATAATAATCATTATCATTAATAGGCTGACTTCTGAGTTTCATTGCTGCTGTTAGAAGTGGAGCCATGACGCTGACGAACGTATTGACTTCTGTGGAATCAGGAAACTCTGTCTCAA
>JAUVPO010000042.1 GCA_030598625.1 Deferribacteres bacterium
AGAACAGGACCTTCCATACGACTATACCATTGCCGGGTCTGTATCGAAGGCCAGGGAGGCGCTGGATCTGGAAAAATTTGATATTGTGATTACGGACTATCTCCTTGGCGATGGAACGGCATTTGATGTTTTTGATTTTATAATCAATACCCCGATTATCTTTATTACCGGGGCAGGAGATGAAGAGATCGCTGTCAAGGCAATGAAGGGAGGGGCATATGATTATTTGATAAAGGACCCGGACCGCAATTACCTTAAGATTCTGTCGGTAACCGTGGAGAACGCAATTAAACGCAAAAAGGCGGAGGAAATTATCAAGAAGCAAACCGCAGAAGTTATGATTGCAAATGAACAGCTTCAAATAGAGATCACGGAACGCAAAAAAATGGAGAATCGGATCAAGGCGTCTCTCGAAGAAAAAGAGGTCCTACTGAAAGAGATTCACCACAGGGTAAAGAATAATATGCAGGTCATTTACGGCCTCCTCAATGTTCAATGTGATTATATCAGGAACAAACAATGCATTGATATATTAAGGGGATGTCAGAACCAGATTATGTCCATGGCGCTTGTCCATAAAATACTTTACCGGTCTAAGGACTTAACACATATTGATTTGCAGGATTATATCAGCAGGCTTGCAAATAAATTGTTGCAGTCTTACGGAATAAATAATGGCAAAGTTACATTTAAGATCAATGCTGAGAACGTCCCGCTTGGAGTGAATACAACTATTCCCTGCGGATTGATCATCAATGAACTTGTTTCCAATTCTTTAAAGCACGCATTCCCTGGGAAAAAAGAAGGTAAAATTCAAATAACCCTCTGCTCTATTGACAAGAACCTGTTTGAACTTGTAATTAATGATAACGGCATTGGAATACCGGAAGATATAGATATTAAAAATACTGAAACACTCGGCATAAAAATGGTCGTCGTATTTGTAGAAGATATGCTTCAGGGAACGATTGAATTAATCAGAGATAAAGGCACGGAATTCAGGATTACGTTTAAGGGTTGATTACGGGAATTGTGATTATTAAATATGTTTATGGCTATGATAAGAATTATTTATTTGTTTAATGAAGCCTTTTCATGTTAAAAAAGATAATATACATACGTTACTGCCATATTGAGGAAAACAAAAGGCACGTTAAGTTGCCTGCCTTGATCGTGATAGGAATGTAAACTCATTCCGACCATTTGAACTCAGGGAGCCGGATTAAAGAAAGTGTTGACCGCCCGACAGGGAAAGGCCTGATCTGACTTTTAAGGCACCCACCTGCAAAAACAGGGATAACAGTTTGTTTCTACACGACAAGGTGGGATTCAAATTTTATTAAGGATTATCGTCAACAGTAATATATTCGCTGCCCTTGATATAGTTCTCCAGATCAGATATCTTGATCTTTTGATCAGCAATAATCGCGTTAACTATATCTCCAATGGTAACGATACCAATTACTTGATCTTTTTCAATGACAGGCATATGGCGGCAATGCACGGTTGTCATTAAAGCCATGCACTCTTCAACAGACTTGTCCGGAGTTATAGTATATACCCCCGTTGTCATCAACTCTCTGACAGTCGTTTCCCTGGAAGATTTTCCTTTCAGAATCACCTTTCTGGCATAATCTCTCTCTGAAAAAATACCAGCGAGCTTCTTTCCCTCAATAACCAGCAAAGCCCCAATATCCTTGTCAGCCATAATCTCCAGCGACTTGTAAGCCGTCTCATCCGGACCTATTGACCAGATATCGGATCTTTTTAATTTAATAACATCTCTGACTTTCAACATATTTTCATATCTCCTTTCTTATTAGTCACCTGCATCTTCCATGATAATAAAAAAATCTGGGCCACCAAATGTTTATGCTTTTAAATGCCTCTCCTGTATTTTTTATCCCCGATAATCTCTTTTACCTCTTGACGATTATTTATAAATATTTCCAACTCCTTATATTTCAAGCTGCTGTGCCTTTACCGACAAATAGTAGGCTATCATCAGTATTATAATCACTACTGCGCTAAGCCCTATCTCATAAAGCTTTTCAACAGGGGTATGCTTCAAAAGAGAAGTCTGCGCTTCTATTAAAAGTATTCTTCTTATTGCAGCTATTATGCCGATAGCAAGAAAAGGATTTAACGAGAATTTCTGTTTCTTTAAAAATCTGATGACCGTCCAGAGCAGCTCAAGTATAATAAGGGCAAGCAGCACATCGTTTAACATTGCTATTACTGAAGATCGGGACGGCTCTAATATATTAAGAAATGCGTAAACCAGAATAAAACCACATGCGACAAGAAGCAATATTGCCGCCACTACATGGAATATTATGTCCATATTAACAAGAAATTTTCTAATGACCCTCGTTAAATCAAATCCATTCTGTTTCATGTAAAAACCTCTATATCTAATAATACAAAGTTTATACGATTAAAATAATTTACATTTTAAAAAAACGTATAGACGACTTAATTATACGCGCAGTTACGGGTTCAATCAATTATTGCAACTCTAATTATCTCAGGATAGAATAGAAAAATTCAATATTATGCCAACAGAGCTGATGAAACCCACAGTAAAACGCATGTCCCTTAATCTGACAATTTCTATTTATTGAAAAGACCCGTGAAATCAGAAAGGAATGTTTTACTTGATTCTTTTTACGCTGCCGGCCATCAGTGTCGCGTAAAGCAGGCGCTCCTGTTTTTTAAGTCTCTTTTCTCTTTGAGAGGCTAAAAGCTTGGCATAGGTATCTACACCGAATCTTGTTAGTTCAGATAATACTTCCTTACACTTTAAAACTACCACCTTGCCTCCTAACTATTTGCTATTATTGCAGATTTCCAACTTGCATGTTTATATCTCGGATTTTTCGCCTATAATCTTTAGCTAAGACCGCTCAATCCGGACATTAAACCGATTTTTTTCCGTATTGTTTGATTTTTATGAACTATTGTTCTATGGCGACTCTGCACTTGTCAACAGTCTCCTGCAAGTGTTGCGCATCAAAAGCCACACGATCAAGGAAATCGATTATATCCTCTCTCTCGGCCCCTTTTTTCTTGATTAGTTCCTCCATGGTCATTAAATCCGTATCATATGATTGATACCGTTCCATTAGAAGCCGGTGGAGATAGTCAGCTGCCGCTTCAACCAGCCTGGAGACATATTGAAACTTAAAATTCTCACGGTAATTTTCAAAATGAAATATTACGGATTCCTCTGTTTCGCGTTTAATGAGTCTGAACCCGTCAACCAGGGCGCGCACCTGTTCATCCCTTTCATTTTTTCGGGACTTTTTAATAATCCTTTTAAAGAGGGTTATCGTTGAATAAAGACCAAGTCGCATTAATGCCTCTGTTCTCACTTTGGCGGAATATTGCAGTGCGGCAATGGTCGACGGCAATGTCAAGCCGGAAATCTGCTTTATAACATCCATGTCCAGAAGGCTCTTCCTGTTACCGGCAAGGGCATTGTTTCCCATATTGAGGCTGCCGATGGCAGCCTTTAGTTCAGTAATGTCATCGGATGCCATAGCATAGTATGGCCCGGCAGCCGACTCCAGAGTTGTCTTGATCCTGTCCTCTATTTCCCCTGAAAAACGGGCTATTTCCGGATTAATAGTCTCAGCCATAAACGTATCGAGGGACTGTTTAAACTGCTGGAAAACCATGTATAAAGTATCGGGAAACCCGGAAGCCACCAGTTTCTCACGGTACTTTTCAACTGATATCGTATAGTTATTTACAAATTCGATTGTCTGTCCGGGCACACTTCCTGAATATACACTGAAAAAACGGTCAACGTCCGCTTTTAGACTCTTCATGCTATCCGCCGTAACGCCGCTTAACGTATTTTTTATCAGGGATTTTATCTGTATCATGTGCTTTTGATGGTGTTCCATTTTTCTGATACTTGCTGATGCGTCTTTAACATCCTTTTTCAGAAGTTCCCTGTTCATCCGTATCCAGTGATTGATTCCAGCTACGATTATACCCATACGTTCGAGATTGTTCTTCAGCAACAGGCCAAATCGTTCCTGAGTGAGTTTTATCTTCAGGAACGATTCGAATCGGCGTGTCTCACTGGTCGCAAATGACGCCATATCTTCTTCAGATATCCATTGGGCAAGGCGAAGGCTGTCCCTTTTCATTAAACTAACGGATGAAACGCTAAACAGGTTAAATAACGATGAAAATACATAGACATCCGGATCAGGCTTTATCAAAGCCAGGTCCTCCCTGATCTTGTCAACAATATTGTTCAAATCTTCCAGAGATTCGTGCTCACTGAAATCAGTATTAACAATAAAAAGTATGTTTCCCATGATTCCCATCTTCTTTATCATAGACAATAACCGGATATCCGCCTGTCGAAGCCCTGTCCGGCTGCTGATTACATACACAATAAGATGAGTCCTCATAAGGTAATCCTGAATCATTGTCAGATGATGAGGATTAGGGGAGTCGCTTCCCTGACAATCCGCAATTTCTATGGAGCGGTCGATATTGCCAGAATTAATTTCAAGCTTAACGTCTTTTAAATAAACGGCCAATGCATCGTCACCGACAAATATTCGGTGTTCGGCAAAGCGATCTTCGCTGAATTCAGTGGTTGCAGAATCAGCAGCAATCATACTACTTACACGATCATACCCTTTCAGGTAAAGGGACAACAGCACGCTGTTTGCATTGCGTACACCATCAGTAATAAGCGTGTCCTCGCTTAACATCTCCAAAGCTGATTGAAGTGACTGCCGGTCCATTTCACGCCTGATGTCAAACATCTTATGACTCCTTTGCCTGTCCCATGAAGGGAACATAACCAGGGCCTGTTCAATATCGGCATTTACTTCATCCCATGACTTAAAAAAAACAACGGCCTTTAAGCGGTCTCCGGTTCTAACACGGGTAATAATAGATGTCACAATCCCGGCGCCCCTTTTTAGGTAGTCTCCTCTGAATAGTGAATTCACAAATGTGCTTTTCCCGGATTTGACCGTACCGACCACGGCAACATGAACAACCTCTTCCGTGACCTGCCGATGAATATCATTACTGGCATTTTGCCAGTCTTCAAACCTGGTATCAGCCACGTCCGGCCTACCCCGCACATCAGACAACAGGGAAGACAACGATTCGTTAATATTAATTAATTCATCTTTGACGCTGGAATATGTTTCTTTCATGGTCACAGTTTAAACAGTTTGGGACTTGAAAAAGTTTTTTCAGATATTCTTCAGCGGGTTTATTCATCGTATGATTTATCTGACTGTTTACTTCAGGAAGGCTACTGGTTATGCAATAAGGCTGAAGAAATGCTGAAAAACCTCAGGGACGGTTCCGCTTTGAACCGACCTCCCCACGATCATCCCGAACATTAATATTATTTTTCGATGCTTGCCTGTTCCACAATCACATCATACTTGTAACCGCTGCCAAAATCCTTGTCTTTATACAGTGTCCCTTTCACCGTTACAATATCACCCACCGAAAAAAGTTCCTCCGATGTAACCACAATATCATTAGTGCCATTTGAAGGATTTCCGCTTCCGTCCTGAATATGTATCCAGTTCTTACCCATAATTTCTTCGGACACCTTAACGACCCGTCCTCTGATAACAACTTTTTTCTTGTCAAGCGTGCTGCTCTTTCCATAAAGTTCGGCTACCGTATATGCATCAGGCCCTGGGGCTTTTTCGATTTTAACTGTTACATTTTTGGTGACTTCCTTTTCCCTTTGTTTCCCGGATTTCTCAACGGATTCAGTCCCGGGTTGTTCTGTAATCCCATTTGAAAAGACTACAGATTCGAATGTACGTCCAAGTGTTTTGCTCGTGAAGTTGTTCATAACCATTCCAGGCTGAAAAGATATATCCTGCCCGACCGTTACCTTCATTCGGGGAACGGCTACCCACACTTTTTTACTGTCTTTCACAATATGGACATAAGTATAACCGCCGCTATCCATTGTTTCCACAATCTTACCTGAAAGGGCAGGCATGTCTTGCGGAGACTTCGTGTCAGGATTCCCCTGATGTGCCTCAGCCAACGTCAGTGAACCGGCATATGTGCCGTTCATAGAAATCAGTGATAATGTTAATATTAAAACAACCAACACTAATGATCTTTTCATTTCATATCTCCTTTTTCTACCCGCAATTCCAGACGTGTTTCCAGAAGATTCCGATTCGATTTTCATCAAGTCCGCTCCTTCAGTATCTTGAGAAGAAACCTTGGCCGTTATTATTGAGGAAACTCTAAAGCCAACTTACTAAAAAACCTTCAAAGATCAGGAAAGGAAAATATTCAGTAGCTTATTTAAAAACAGGTCCCGACTGCCAAGACCCACTTTCTTTGTTTACTGTTTTACTATATTTACCGCTTTTGGTCCCTTATCGCCTTCTACGACATCAAAGCTCACAACATCGCCCTCGGCCAGACTTTTGAAACCGTCACCCTTAATCTCGGAATAGTGCGCAAAAACATCACTGCCGCCATCATCCCTTGTTATGAAACCGAACCCCTTAGACTCATTGAACCATTTTACTGTACCGTTTGCCATACTGATTTGCCTCCTTGCTTTTTAGACCAAATTCCCGATGAATTCAGTTCTTAATAAAAAAAGACCCCAAAGTTTAAAGTCGTTGTGGCCTTACTTGTTACAAAAACTCCTGAACTTCGTTTAAATAATGCCATCTTTTATTCTAAAAAGTCAAATGTCTCCTTCCCCATTTCACCGACAAACTGCCGGTAAACTACACCCCTCAGGAACCTCCGTAACCTACAGTAATATTATCACCTTCAACAATAACGGGAACTCGCCGGTCACCCCCGGAATATTTGAGCATCTCATCCATTCTTGTTTTGTCCGCTTTAACATCATAGTAAACCGCATTATCTTTATGGTCCAACCTGGCCTTGTCCGTATAAGGTCAACCGGCCTTCCCGTAAATAATAACCTTTTCTGCCATAACAGCACCTCCACTCTAAGATAAACCCATTATAACAGAAGGACGGTCCAATCAGGCAAATTGCATTTCAACAATTCCCTGTGTGATAATGAACCATGTCTTTGAATTTCGCACAATTCAGGAAACCGAGCAGATATATCGGCAATGAAATCAATATGATTCGTAAAGACGGAAACGTAAAAGTGGCCCTCTGTTTCCCGGACACATACGAAATCGGTATGTCTCATCTGGGACTTAAAATACTCTATGCAATAATTAACGGAATCCCTTATGCCTCTGCCGAAAGAGTTTTTGCGCCCTGGATAGATTTTGAATCATATCTCAGGCAAAAAAAGCTTTCTCTTGAATCACTTGAAAACAAACGTCCTTTAAATGATTTTGATATAGTAGGTTTCACCTTGCAGTATGAACTCTCTTATACAAATGTTCTAAACATGCTGGATTTAGGAAAAATCCCAATAAGAACTAAAGACAGGGAAAACAGTTATCCACTAATAATCGCAGGCGGCCCATGTGCAGTAAATCCCCTTCCTTTGGCCCCTTTTATAGACGCCTTTGTCATTGGTGACGGAGAAGAAGTTATAATAGATATCCTGGATACTTATAAAAAATTCCGGATTCCAACTCCCGGATTCCAGACAAAAGAAACCTTACTAAAGGCATTATCGCAGGTAGAAGGGGTTTATATTCCGAAAGTCCATGATGCCGGCAAACAAAAGATCAAAAGAAGAATTGTTGAAGACATTGATAAAGCGCCTTTCCCGGATACGCCCGTAGTGCCGTTTGCCTCAATTGTTCATGACCGGACGGCAATTGAGATATCAAGAGGGTGTACAAGGGGATGTCGCTTCTGTCAGGCAGGAATGATTTACAGGCCGTTGCGGGAGAGGTCCCCTGAAACCATCCAATATCTTGGGCAAAAATCCATTTCAACTACAGGCCACGAAGAAATCTCTTTCACTTCACTCAGCGCAGGAGATTACGGCAATCTCT
This sequence comes from Deferribacteres bacterium, assembly GCA_030598625.1. GTDB lineage: Bacteria > Nitrospirota > Thermodesulfovibrionia > UBA6902 > UBA6902 > JAUVPO01. The sequence goes on from JAUVPO010000042.1 coordinate 7,974, forward strand.
TGCCCTTGATCAAGAATTTTAAAAAACAATGCTCAAACTCTCACACTTCAATTTCGCTTCCATCATTACGAGTAGGATCAATAAGCAGGGACATCCTTAGAGCAATAAAATCCGTAAGAAAAACAGGATGTACAATTGCGCCTGAAGCGGGCACAAAAAAACTTCGTGACATTATAAACAAAGACCTTACAGATAAAGAGTATGAAGAGACACTGGAAAAACTTTTCACTGAAGGATGGAAGAATGTTAAGCTTTACTTCATGATCGGACTGCCTGCGGAAACCATGACCGATATTGACGGATTAATAGACATGGCCGTGAAGGCATTAAAAAAAGGCAGGGGAATAACAGGCAGACGTGTAAATATCAATGTAGGCATTTCCCCCTTTGTTCCAAAAACGCATACCCCGTTTCAGTGGGTGGGTCAAAACAACTTGGGAGAATTAAGACAAAAACAGGATTACATTAAAAAAGCATTTAAGAAAAACGGCATCAACTTTAAAGGCCAGCATGTTGAGCACAGCCTTCTTGAAGCGGTATTTTCAAGGGCCGATAAAAAGTGTGCCGTTTTGCTGGAAAATGCCTGGAAACTGGGGTGCCGCTTTGACGGATGGGCTGAACTGTTTAATTTTGACAACTGGCTGATGGCAGCTCAAAAAACAGGTATTAACCTGTATGATTATGCATCCCGAACGTTTGACCCGGATACGGAACTGCCATGGGATTTTATAGATACAGGGATAAACAAAAACTTTCTGAAATCGGAATACCACAAGGCATTTCAGGGAGAACCCACGCCGGATTGCAGAGACGTCTGTCATGGTTGCGGTCTTGAATGCAACAGCAATGGACTAAACTCAGGGCAACAATCCCGGAGACCGGATTCCTGGTTTCGGGGCCCGGGTTCCATTACAAAGGAAGGACCAGCTGCCATCTCCATATCAAAGATCACTATGCTGAACAAACTCAGGGTAAAGTTTTCAAAAACAGGGGAAATGCGCTATCTTTCACACCATGAATTAATGAGAGCCATATTAAGGGCAATAAGGAGAGCAAATATCCAGGTTGCATATTCTGCAGGATTTCATCCTCACCCTAAAATCTCCTTCGGTCCTGCCCTTGCAGCAGGTGTTGAGGGATTAAACGAGTACTTTGATATTGAAACGTCAACCCGTACAATCCCATCTGACTTTCTGGAAAGATTAAATACCGAGTTTCCTGACGGGCTTAATGCAATTACCGCAGTTCCAATCCCGAGAAACGGGAAGTCTCTGGTCGATCTTTTCCCCCGTTACAAATATGAAATACTTATTGATAACATATCGGAAAAACAAATAAATTCTTTTATGGGTCGACAAAGCCACATGGTCCCGAGAGATAAAAAGACAGTTGATATAAGACCCATGGTGGAAAAGGCGGAGATAAACGGCAACAGACTATATCTCGATCTTACCGATACTGCTACGGTTAAGACAAGGTTGTATGAAGTTTTAAAAGAACTTCTCCAGAAATCAACAGAGGAGATAGAGACTGCGGAAATAAAAAGAATCGGTCTTTATGGTTATAATAGTGTTGATCGTATCGCTGCAACAGGAAACGTAAACACTTAATTACAGTCAGAGAGCGCAGAGGTTTTTTTGACAAGAAATCACTTCTGTGTTTTATGCAAGTTATAAAGGTATGGCCGGGAAAATAATAATTAACATAACTCCTGAACAAACCAGGGTAGCATTACTGGAAACCAATACGCAGCTTTCCGAGCTGTACATTGAAAGGAAAAAAGACACGAGTCTTGTAGGCAATGTCTATAAAGGCAGGGTCGTCAAAATCTTGCCGGGCATGCAGTCTGCATTTGTGGACATTGGACTTGAAAAGGCGGCATTTCTTCACGCCGCTGATGTGCTTTCAGGTTTTGATTATTCCATTTTCGGAGAAGATTTGGAGGAAACCGTTCCTCTTAACCTTCCGATTGAAGACCTGCTGCAGGAAAGGGAAAAGATATTTGTTCAGGTCTCCAAGGATTCAATCGGTTCCAAAGGAGCGAGGGTTACATCTCAAATTACTCTTCCCGGAAGGTACCTTGTATTAATGCCTGGTGTTGAGCTTGTCGGTATTTCAAGAAAGATCCTTAATGAAACCGAACGGACAAGGCTGAAAAATCTAA
>JAUVPO010000143.1 GCA_030598625.1 Deferribacteres bacterium
CTTAAAGAGTCACCGAAACTGTCAGCCAGCCCGTTGAAACCATAGCTTGCCTCAAGATCAATGTTCGGAAATTCCTGGTTCCTGGCATACTGAACTGTAATATCTTTTTTTTCAACCTCAATCTTCATGTCCCTGTAATCAGGTCTGTTAGCGAGTCCATGCCTGATACTTTCTTCCGGATCGAGAATAACAGGTGCGGCAACAGGTGTGTCTGTCGGCATTATATTTATATCCCTCATGGCATATATATCATTGGTTATCAATCTTTTCAAGGCATTCTCTTTTTCATTTACATTTTTCCTGGCCATGATAACAGCCTCCCTGCGTGAAGCAACACCTGCCTCTGCCTGCGTCACTTCAAGCGGTGAAACAACTTCCGCCTTCAGTCTTTTACGACTTAAGCCCAAAAGATATTCAGCCAACTTCAGAGATTCTTCTTTTACTTTCACGTCCTCAATGGCCAGTACCATGTCCCAGTAAGCCTTTTTAAACTCGGCCAATGTGTCTATAACACGCTTTTTCAGTTCATTGACGGAGATGTCCCTGTTTTTTTGAGCAATACGTATATTGAACCGGTTCACATCAAATCCCGCACCCTTTAGAAGGGGCTGAGTAATCTTTATACCCGCAAATGAATCGTATTCCGTTCTGAACCGGTTAAAGGTGTTCTCAGTCCATGTATCTTCAAATTCCATAGAATATCCCGTACCAGGAGGCAACTTTCCTGATATGCCGGTGTTCAGACTATAGACTTCAGACTCGACGATGTTCCTGCCACCTGCTGCCACAGAGGAACGGGAGCTGAGGGGGGCTGAAGCATCGTCACGCTGGAAAGAACCCGAAAATACGGGATCAAAAGCGCCTTTTTCTTTATAAATTCTTGCTTCTTCAACCATGGGGGCTATCCGCTCTATGGCAATATCAAGGTTCTTTTCAAGCACCATGAGCATGCCCTCCTCTATTGAAAGTTTCAACGTTTTATCATTTATCAACGCCTGATTAGTATCTTCAACCCCCTTAACTTCTGAGGGAAAGAATGCAACAAAAGACAGGAAGAATACACATAAAATAATACCTTTCATATGGTTAGTTATCATTAATTCCCTCCCCTATAAGATTAGACAGTAAAAAATCAAATAAGTTTAATAATAAATTGTTTCTTTCCCGTTTTACCTTATGAGTTTAAATTAAATAACTTTAAATGCCAAATCAAGGTCCACAACAATCTCATTACTATCATTTTTATCAGTCTAAACACGGTAACGCCATTTAAAGATATTTAACTGACATTCCGTATTTATAACTATGCGTTAACGCATATCAACTGCTTAAAATGACGGGATTATTAAAGTGAAAAAAACCTCATTAGCCGTTTGGTACAGTTTATTGCTGCTTCTTTCTTTAAATGCGGCGGCTGTTGCTTCTGATGTAACAATAAGCGGTTCAGCCCGGTTTAAATGCAATCTTTTATCCAAGTATATGGAAAAAAACGGTTATTATTTTATCAAAGAACTCCAGTACAACAAGAATCTCAAAACGAATATCTTTGCTGCAAAGGATGCGGAAATTACCATAAAAAATAGAAACGATTCAATTCTGGGAAGCGGAACCTCCGATAAAGAAGGGAACTTCTCCATCTCCGTGCCTGAAGCAAACACTTATCAGGTCGTCATCCGGTTTCATGATCGTAAAATTGAATTCGGATTGTCCCTTTCGGATGTAAAAGACTATGTTGCTGATATGGGTTATTTCGACACGGAAATAGTAGGAAGCTGGATTCAGGAACCTGCCCTGAACTATTGTTACACCTGCAGTGTCAGATATCATGAAAACAGAGAGTCGCTATTGGCTTCGGAAGCAGGCGGCACAGGATATTGAAAAACTTCCGGCCTGGTGCGTTAAAAAAATCATTCAGCTCTCAAGCTTTTTTATGATCCTGTCCTTGTCAGCCAGAATGCCCCTTGTGCTGATTAGAACATACGCGACTTCATTTTCAACCGCATACTGGACCCTGTACCACGCACCGAGGCTCCTGACAAAGAGCCCGAGGAAAACAAACCAGCATGCGATTTCTACGAGCCGGACACCCGGGTCTTTTCTGTAGCTGAGATAAGATCCCTCTTTATAGTCTTTGAATTTAAAAACAACTCCCTTTGCATTAATCTTACCGCCAAAACTTAGCTCACCAAGGGCTTCTCTTGAGGAAGGGGCTTCTTCCGGTATGTAATAGACGGTTGTAACGGGTTTTATCTCTTCCGTTGTGCCGTCTTTCCTGAATAGCACGCCTGATTTAACTGTTCCGAGGACGAACTTGCCTTTTACATCCTTTACATGAAAAGGCACCCTTGCCTCCGTGTCAATAAGCTTACCGTTTGCTGAAAGCTCCGCCTTTTGTTCATAGCCCATCTGATAAAGCGTGAGGCCCCCCGTCCTGAAAGGCTTATTGACCCACAGCTCCGCGTCTAAAAGCCTGCCGTCAGGAGCCTTAACCTCAAATCTCGTAAGCCACATTTTCGGCATGTAAGAAAACTGCTTTTCCGACAGCTGTAATTTTTTAACGCCGAGTCCGAGAGCCAGCCTTTCCAGCTTTGCCTTCGGGTAATCAAGTTTAAGCCCCTGGTAATATTCCGTTCTGAATTCCTCAAGTGTCAGGACATACTCGTCTCCCGCCCGCTTTTCCTGAAGCTCTATCCCTGCCTTTTCAAGTATTTTATTCCATCTTGTTTCCTTGCTGTAAAGGGAAATAGTTTCAGGTTTGCCGGGATAAAGAAGTACGTCTTTTTCAAATGCAAATAATGCCGTCAGAAAAAAACCTGAAATAGCGAGTATTATTCCCACATGATAAAACCATGAAAGCCACCAGTACTGAATCCCTTTTTCGTATATCCTTATCCCTGGAAGCGCCGCGTCCTTCATCCCGGTCTTAAACGAAAAACCGGCTTTTCCAAGCCGCTTTTCAATATCGTCTTTTCTGAAACGCAGCACAGCCGGATGGCTCTTCAACCGTTCAAAATCTATCAGCGTCCTCTTGATTTTCAAAAAAATCCTGAATCTGTCGTAAAGACATACGGCAAGATTAACGAGCAGGACTGCAACGGCAAAAAGGAAGAGCGGAGACATAAATATATCAAGAAAATCCAGTGCGCGTACAATACTCACATACTTCCCGCCGGCCTCAATATAGTCTTCAATGTTCTCACCCTGCGGAAAGATAGTGCCTATCAAAAATATAACGCATATGAATGAGAGGACATAAACAGACGTCTTGAGCGATGAAAACAGTCTATACAGCATAAGCATGCAGACTTGGGATACCGAAAAGCTTCACAAGCCAGTTGACCCCCAGAAAAGTCATAATCATACAGATAAAGCCGAGAACATTTATAACAGATGCCGGCGTATCCTTCCATTTTCCAATCGCCTTTGTGTGCAGGTACACCGCATAAACCGTCCACGTTATGAGAGACCACGTTTCTTTCGGGTCCCACGACCAGTATCTTCCCCATGCGTCATTGGCCCATGCAGCGCCTGAAAAAACAGCAAATGTCAAAAATGGAAAACCAAAGAGCACGAGCCTGTGGGTCCACCTGTGAAAATCTTCATCGATATGGCCGAATATCCCCGGACATTCTTCAGCGGGAGTCTTGAATCTTACATAACAGACCTCAACTGAAAAACTGACCACAAAAACAGCGTAAGCCAGAAACGCCGTTATAACATGCGCCTCATACCACGGGCTCTGAAGCGCCGGCGGCAAAGGGGCTATTACGGGACTGCGCGTGAACAGGCTGTACAGACATGCAGCCATTGCAATCCCGGAGATTATAAAACCCGGCAGGTGCACTTCGCGCCATCTGCTCTGGGCGTATAAATAGGTTGCGTTCGCAAACCAGGCAAACCAGGACAGTGTCTCGTAAAGGTTTTGAAACGGCGGCCTCATTCCTTCAACCGTTCTGAAGAGTATGAGGATGGTATGAACAACCACTGTAATCCTGAGGCCTAAAGTTAATTTCCTGCCGATATCATTATTTGAAGATATAAGATACGCTATGCCGACAATAAAACATATGCCGTAAAGCAGCGCAACAAACCAGAAGAGTTTGATCTCAATGCCCAGCAACAATGCTTCCCGTAAAAGTATTTCTTCAGATGTCATTATCAATGTTATAAGCTATAACGTATAACTTTTCCCATTTTGCTATTTCGTCGGAATATGCCTGTTACTTGAATTCCTTTTTCAGCGCCGCCTTCTCCTGGTCCGCCACAACAACAAGAGTAAAATTCTCCGGGTCAAGATATTTTTTTGCCGCTTTCAGCACGTCTTCTTTTGTAACACCGTTGATGTATACGGGATAATTATCAATATAGTCGACTCCAAGACCGTAATATTCAACCGCCACCAGAAAACCCGCTATTCGCCTGCTTGTTTCTATCCTCATGGGAAAGCTTCCGGTAAGAAACGACTTGGCGTCTGAAAGCTCCGTATCCGATACAGGCACATTCCTTATCTTTTCGATCTCCTTTAAAATCTCCTCTATCGCCGTATTGGCGGATTCGTTTTTTGTCTGCAGGCCGACCTGGAACCGTCCGCCGTACTTATTTGCGGCAAAAAAACTGTGAATATCATAGACAAGCCCTTTTTCTTCCCTTATGTTCTGCATAAGCCTTGACGCAAACCCGCCGCCTCCGAGCATATAGTTCAAAACTGATAATGTATAGTAATCAGGGTTGTCCCTGCTTACCCCAATATGGCCAATGATAATACTTGCCTGCGTAAGGTCTTTGTCTACGGTTATGGTTTTTCTTTCCTTTATCGCTTCAATCTCCGGAATAACAGGCGTTTCATGCTTCCCTGCTTTCCACAGAACAAAATATTTTTTTATTAATTGTTCCACCTCTTCATAAGTTACATCACCGACAACAGCAATTACCGCGTTATCAGGAACATAATATTTCGAATGGAAATCCGCTATATCTCTTCTCGTTATCCTGTCGAGGGTCTCAGGCGAGCCCGATCTCAATCTCCCGTACGGATGAGAGCCGAACACTGATTTCTTGAAATTCTTCGAGGCAATAAAAGAAGGGTCTTCCTCCCGTGCCTTCAAACTCCCTTTAATACGCTCCATCCTTTTGTCAAGTTCCTTTGCCGGAAAAAGCGGATTGAGAATGATGTCTGAAAGCAGTTCAAACCCGAGATCCACATCCTTCTTTAAAACAGAAAGGCTAACTGTAATATAATCATCACCACCGGATGCGCCGACATTCCCTCCTACAAACTCTATTTCTTCACTGATCTGCCGCGCAGTCCTGTTCTTTGTGCCCTCAGTTAAAAGGGCCGCAGCAATGTTTGCAAGCCCGGCCTTTTCTTCAGGCTCATTCATACTGCCCGCGTCAATGCCCACGGAAACCTTAACGACAGGCAAGTTATGTCTCTCGACCATTAAAATGACAAGACCGTTTTCAAGGACGGCCCTTTTGACATCAAGCGC
>JAUVPO010000123.1 GCA_030598625.1 Deferribacteres bacterium
GCAGTTTTAACACTGGAAACAAATATTGAAATTAATTCGTCATTTTCTGTTATGAGCAGTTCAAGTTTTGATGAGGGATTGATGAGAGAAGCTTTTGCTATCATTTGCAGCCAAACTTTTGTTTCACGTAGTTCCTTAAGTGATATTTTCATCTTATGAATAAAATCAGATCGAGATTCAGCATCTTGTGCTTCACCATAATTTGGAGCTGGCGATGTACCAGAGCGAGCTAATTGTCCTCCGATATGTCTTCCGATCTTTGTTTCCGGCAGTGATTCGGCTGTTCTTATTATGCTTACTGCAAAATCAATAAGACGTTCTTCCAGATCAGAACGATATTTCAGCATACTCATGTCCCCTAACAATTGATAATATCGTATATAGTAAGAAGTTACTAAAAATAGGTCAAGCAGAAAATTAATAAATAGGATTGACGATTGACGATCAAGGATTGACGAATGACGAATTTATTACTTCGTAAATCGTAACTCGTCAATCGCTATTCGTCATTCTTTTCTAAATATTCTCTTCCATCTCCCAGACGCCGCAGGGACATATGCCCGCGCAGAAACTGCAGCCTATGCATAGTTCATCGTCAACTGTGTATTCATAAGAGCCGTCTTCATATTCTTTCCGTTTGATGGCCCCGTAATAGCAGGTGGTTTCACACATACGGCAGTCCCTGCATACGCCGCAGGACATACACCTGTTGGCCTCTTCTTTGGGAGCAAAAGGTTCACCGTGACAGACGTCGTAATAGGCTGTCTTAATTTTTTCATACGGCACCATGGGCTTTGGAGGAGGCATGTTATAGGACCTTCCTGAAAGCAGCGCGTGAACAGCCTCAGCCGCTATTCTGCCGTGTCCGATGGCATGTGTCACAAGACCCAGCCTTGTAGCGTCACCGATTGCGTATACCCCTGGATTAGAGGTATGACCGGCTTCATCCGCCTGGATCCAGCCGTTTTTATCAGTGTGGACGGAAGGCGGCAGAAACTCTGTCATAGGCATATCGCCTATGGATATCACAACAAGGTCCGCCTTAAGCGATGTTCTGTCAGAGAAGTATATTTTCTTGCTGTTTTTTACATACTTTTTTGTAAACCTGGGCCAGATAATGTTAGTGCCCAATGAAGTTGCAATCTCAAGTTCTTTTCCGAATGCCGCCGGTTCCTGTACGTCAACGGCGGTGACTTCTTTTGCGCCGCAGTGATAAGCCCCGGCGGCAACATCCATGCCGACATTTCCGGCCCCGATTACCACTATGCTCCTGCCTTTTAAATTCGGAACATCCCCGATGTTTATGCCTTTCAGAAAATCATAGGCCGAAACCATGTCTTTTGAACCGGGGATGTTCATTGTCCTCGGCCTGTGGGCGCCGCATGCCACTACTACTACATCATGCGATTTATATATCTGATCGAATTTCTTTCTTTTTACCTTTGTATTGAGATGGACATTGACTCCGATTTCCCTGAAACGTTCAACCTCTTTTAACAGCACTTTCTGAGGGAGCCTTTCTCTCGGTACGCAGAGTTCAAGCTTTCCGCCGAGTTTGCCTTCTGCTTCATAAAGGTCGACACTGTGCCCTTTTAAAGCAAGCTGCCATGCCACGGAAAGCCCTCCCGGTCCTCCTCCGATAACCGCTGCCTTCTTTGAAGTCTTTTCCCCTGCCTTCGGAGCCTTAACCTCAAGACTTGCCCTTCCCATTTCCTTGATATTGAACGCCTTGTCCACCCGGCCTCTGGTACACGCCTGCATGCAGAGGTTGGGGCATATCTCACCGCAAACCGATGCGGGGAGAGGGCTGTATTGAAGGACCAGTTCCAGCGCTTCATGAAGTTTGTCCGCCCTGATCAATTGCGCGCGTTTATGAGTAGGAATACCGGTAGGGCACGCGTACTCGCAGGGCGGGGCATATTTATAATTGTTCCACAAAGGCTTGAACCGTCTGTCAGATCCGGTTGTTATATACGGAAGCATGGTTGATGGATGGGTCAAATACTCTCCAAAGATACCGCCCTTGCCCACCTCTTTTTTCCAGAACCTTGCGCGGAACTCTGAAACAGGCATCGTGAAAGTTTTTTTCTTTGCCCGTTCTTGAGCAGTGTACGGGACGAGCTTTTTCCAGTCCTTTATCGAGCTGACAAGTTCATTATAATGACCGGCCCGGTTTATGGCCTTAAGATACGGCTTCATATTCCCGGTAAGCCACTGCCAGTCCTGATCGGTCAGGTCAAGGAGTTTTACGTCGTCTTCGCTGTAACCTTCAATGGGCCCGCGGGAATATACTACTCCCGCCACCATTCCTACGCATGGACGATAACCGAGGATGTTTTCCGGTTTTCTGGGATTTACGCCGCAGACAACAGCTATTCCGCCTGCCTTGAACTCGGCAAAGGTATCGCCGACATCCCTGAAATACCATGACTGGGGGGGGGCAAACTTCGGGTTATGCTTTGTCATGGTATCGCAGCGCGCGCCGCCGCCGCCCTGCACATATAGTTTCCCTTGTGCAGCGGCATTGTGGGCGCCGTTTGTAACATCACCGAGAACGGTTATGTTTGCGCCGCAGTTAATCCAGCCGGCGTCGTCGGATGCGCTTCCCTTTAAAACTATCTCTGTTCCAAACATTCCCATACTGCCGAGCCTCTGCCCGGCAGGCCCTTCAACCGTGACCTTAACCGTCTCTCCCCTCGGCCATATACGGCCGCCGATTCCGTGCTGACCGTTTGCAAGAATCTGGAGGTTTCTCGCACCCTTTCTGACAGCTTCCTGTATTTTTTCCTCAAGGATCCTCGAAGGGGTCCTTTTACCTTTAATGTTCCCTTCAATCGTTACTTTTTTCATCTTTCACTTTGTCCAATAATTGTTCAGGGTAGTTCAAAGTAGTAAAAACCAATATTGGACCATTTTGAACTACATGTTTTAACACACGTAACTTATCTTCAACCTTTCCGCAACAGCCGGATCGTCGGCGCTGATGCCGTCGGACATGCCGATCGGGAGCTCCGTGCTCCTGCCCATAGGAGCAAATATCTTCCTCAGCTCCACATCTACCGACTTAAATACCTCAACCACTCTTTCAGCGACCTTGTCAGGATCAAGTCTTCGGTACAGCCGGGGGTCCTGGGTCGTTATCCCTCTCGGGCACCTGCCGAGGTTGCAGACATTGCACCGGTTATATTCATCGCCGAAACATCCTGCGGCAGCCTGCATAATATATTTCCCGATTGAAACAGCTGAAGCGCCGAGCATGATAAGGGCAGCGGCGTTTGCCGCCAGATTCCCTTTTTTACCGACACCGCCTGCTGCAATCAACGGCAGTTCATTCTGTTTGCCCTGTGCTACAAGGTCGAGATAACACTCTCTTATGTTTGAAGCAATGGGATGTCCCATGCTGTCCATAGATACGTTATACGCGGCGCCGGTTCCGCCGTCATCGCCGTCAATAGAGAGGGCCGCGGCATATGGATTTCTCACGAGGTTGTTAAGGACCGCCTTTGCGGTCCTGCTTCCTGATATCTTCGGATAAACAGGCACCCTGAATCCCCATGCCATATACATGGACTGAATCATTTTCGCCACCGCCTCTTCAATTGAATACTTTGTCTGGTGGGTAGGCGGAGATGGAAGGTCTACCCCCATCGGCACACCCCTGATCTCGGAAATCAGTTTCAGAACTTTATGGGCCATAAGGAGTCCGCCGTCACCGGGTTTTGCTCCCTGCCCGTATTTGATCTCTATCGCGCACGGGTCCTCTACCATATGTGGAATCGCCCTTACAATCTCGTCCCATCCGAAATACCCCGATGCAATCTGCGGAATAAAGTACCGGATAAAGCGTGACCTGAGAAGTCTCTGGGGCATCCCGCCTTCACCTGAACACATGACAACAGGCATGCCCTCTACTTCATTTAAATAGGTGATTCCCATTGCAAGGCCTTCCCACATATTGGGAGAAAGCGCGCCAATCGACATGCTCCCGATCATAATGGGATATATCTCGCGGACCGGAGGTATAAACTTTCCGGATTTATTGTTTACTTCAAGTTTGTCCTTTACTATCATTACGGGCAGCTCTTCGGCCGGAAGGATTCTGCCAAGATATGTCCTGATCCTGAACTCATGCCTTCCGGCATCAAGGGCAGGGTCGGTAAGCATTGAGATCCTTGTAAATCTCAGTCTGTCAAGCGTGGACAGCCCGGGGTCATTTCTCCTTCCGCCTCTCCTGTAAGGATGACCGCCTTTGTTCTTATGAAAATTAAATTTGTGGGCAGGATTATACTCGGGCTCTATCGCCTCATTGGGACAGACAAGAGTGCATGTGCCGCAGCCCGTGCAGTAACGGCTGATGTCCGTGGATTGCTTGACGATTGTTACAACCCGCCGTACCGCCTTTGGCTCGGGCATTTCACCCTCGGAACGCAGGACCCGCTGGACGATAACGGACGGCTCTATCGAGAACATCGGACACACGGCCGTACACCTGCCGCATCTCTTGCACCTGTCGTCTCTCCATCTGACAATGTAGGGAAAGTCCTTTACGGCCAGTTCGTGGTTGATGTCTAACCGCGCAGCTGGTTCCATACCGTCACCTCCTGTGCACCGGGACCGACAATCACCATATCGTACTTCATCGGGAACATATCTTTTGATTTGTCCCTTTCAGGGACCGCGCTGTCAAGTCCGCACTCTTCGGACATAAGGCCGAATTTCCCTTTTACTCCGCCGACAACACCGGGCCTTAATTTTTTGGCGTCCTGCACCATAAAGCATGTTCCGTCAGGCGTAAAGCCGATAACGCAGTTGGGCCCGTCTATGCAAAGCGGCCTTAAGGATATCTTTAAAAACCTTGCCGCTTCGCTGTCAGGCCTTGTGTCGATTTCCTGCTGCGTAAGCGGCGTAATTATATCTTTATAATATTGGACCGGATAACCGAGCCGTTTGCAGATGTAATGCAAGATGTGGCAGAACACCTCGCTGTCACTGTTATAACCGACGTAACCGGGGAATCCCCTGCCCGTCAGAAATTCCCTTATGGGAATAAAGGCCGTATTTTCGCCGTTTGTCATTGTACCGTATCCCTGAATGAAAAACGGGTGACAGGCATACAGGTTGATGGCATAGTTTGTATTCTGCCTGCCCTGCGCAAGGATGATCTTTGCGCTGAGCGAAGATTTATCAAGGCCGAAAAACGTACTGAGCTGAAGCGGGTCCCCGACTTCTTTTAACGCGAGGATATCCGGGTAAAATGCAAAAACAATAATTGATTCATCGTCTTCCCCTAACCTCCTGAGGCTTAATCTTGTTCTTAATAATAAGTCCTCTTTAACTTCGAGAGGCTTGTCTTTATACGCATCGGGGTAATCATAAACCCTTGAAAAGTAATAGTCGCGGCCTTCAATGCCTTTGACGGGTTTGGTCTTTGGGGTCCATGTGTATTTGAGCTGGAAACCGGTCTTGTTCATATAATCGTCAAGGGTCGTTAGGCCGTCTTTTGAACAGATGCCGGAAAGAATAGGGTAGTCTTTTAACTCCTCGAATTCGCCGCCGAGACCCTTCAGGACAAGCCCCATCCCTGAACCGTCATGCCCTTCCTTCATTGTTTCAAGGGCAATTACGTTCTCTAAAGGAGAAAAGAATTCGTTTGATGTTATGGCAACAAGCCTGCACATATCTTATTTCATATTTTGTTGTTCTGAATCATATGCTGAAATTGTCGGAACCGACCCGCACCGAAATTCAGTATCATTTCAGAAGTTCAAACTGTTTCAGTCAAAAATAGCGTCCATACCATTCTTTTTAAGAATCCTTTTTGGTAACAGACGCCGCTGAACAGTAAAAGCTCGTAACTCTGGAAATAATAATAACAATTAAAACTGAATTTTGTAAACTTTACCCTGTAAATTAACCTTCCGCGCCAATTATCGTTGTTTTGCGGCTTGACTGTTAAGACTGCACTTTATACTTGAACCTTAAGCTAAAACCATGCCAGCTTGCAAGCGC
>JAUVPO010000216.1 GCA_030598625.1 Deferribacteres bacterium
GTTACTTTTTTTTGAACGCACGAAAACAAAGTAACCAAAAAAAATGCGCCCCAACGATTGTTTCTATACGGGATGGTTCAGGACTGCCCGCTAAATTAAAATAGCCGCTCCGCTTCTCATTTTAATTCTTAACCCCGAATGAATTCGGGACAGGCGCTATCAGTCCCGAACCATCCCTAAAACAATCAAAGGGGGATAAAAATAAAATAGAATATAAAAAACACATTAATGTAAATGTTATTAAAGTCCCCCCCTTTAGAAAAGGGGCCTGCCTGTCCGGTAGGCAGGGGTTAGGGGGGATTTGAATTATTCTAAATCTTTAAAATCTCTTCTAATCTTTTCGATTTCATTATTGTATTTATCGCCGTCCCCATACTCGAAAAAATACTTGTAGCGACTATGAATATTGCCGATTTTTCTGGCATGCTTGATTGGACACCAATACTGTTCAGTTCTGGCAGCTATTTCCTGAATATATGCGATCAAGCCGGTTACGTATCCACAATACACACAATTCAACTTTTCCATTACATTCAGGTACTTAAGAGCATGACGATCTATTATTATATAATCATTTCGGTTTACTTTGGGGATGTTATATACAGGGAAACATATGTTTTGATAAATTGTTGCAACTAAATCCATAAAAATAGTTGGGACGAGGCATAACAATATCACCGGAGCTGTTAGTATATTTAATATTGCAGCATTGAATATATAAGTATGAATCTTGGTAGCAAGGGTCTTATGGTATCGTTTGGTCGATTCTTCAAAATCAACCTTTTTTCCATGAATTTTATAGAAAAACTCCGCTTCCTTATTTTGAATTTCCAAATATAATTTTTTTTCAAGATGTTTTATTTGCTCTACGAGGTCCTCTATAGCTTTCATATAGCTCCTTTTGGAATGTGTATTTGTTGAAAGGGACATCAAATATTTTTTGTCTATATAATTTCTTTTCATGTACGTAACGTATATAGTTAATTGATCGATTAAATTCAAGTAAAAACAGGAGTGCTCCGTAGCGCAGCAAAGGATGATAACCGGGAATCAGGGTCTCTGCCTGTTCATCTTCGCGTAATACTCCATATCAAGAAGACGCCTTTTTTTGTCCACTCCGGATGAATACCCTCCGATAGCGCCGTCCGACTCAATGACCCTGTGGCAGGGAACAACTATGGGAACGGGGTTCTTTGACAGGGCACGGCCGACCGCCCTTGTTGCAGCGGGACTTCCTGTTTTTTCGGCGACCCACTTGTATGTCCTTGTCTCACCGAAGGGGATATCCTTAAGCGCTGTCCAGACCTTTTTTTCAAAATCAGTCCCCGCAAGCAATTCTATCTTCTGACTGAAATCGCTGACTGAACCCTGGAAATATGATGTCAGTTCCTTCACGAAATTTTCCGGCGCGGAGCCCTTTTTAAAGGGAATGCCGGAGGGTTTCCTGAAGGCAATCCCTGAAAGAAACTTTCCCGAAAACACGAGATAAAGCTTCCCTAACGGACACTCAAATACGTCATAAGAAACATGGGATTTATTCACTGCATGACTCTCTAAGACTGGACTCTTTTTACATCTATAACGCCTTGTATCTGCAAGATCTTCCTTACAATCATATCAAATTGACTCTTTTCCCTGATATCAAGAATGAAATTGAACAGGGCCTGTTTTTCGTGGGTCGTTGAAGCGTCGAGATGGTTTATATTGACGTTGTTTGTTGACAACACCGCGCTTAATTCAGCAAGCAGACCCCGTTTATCAATTGTAAGCACCTGCACCTTGACCGCGTAAGTCGCTTCTCCGTCTCCGGTCCACTCCACGTCTACAAGACGGTCCACGTCAATGGCATGGGTTTCAAGGGTCGAACAATAAACCGTATGAATGGATATGCCCCTGCCCCTTGTAACAAAACCTGTTACCTTCTCACCCGGGAGGGGATAACAGCATTTGGAACGGTGAAACATTATATTATCAACACCTCTGATTTTTATCCCTTTCCCTTCATCCGATTTTTTATGAGGTTTTTTTGCAGCGATTTTTTCCATTTCGGCCTTTTCGGATTCCGGCAGAAGATTTTTTATTACCTTATGCAAAGAAAGCCTTCCATACCCTATCGCAACGAAAAGGTCTTCATGAGTCTTTATCCTGAAAGGTTTGGCCGCAATCAAAATTTCCTTTGATTTTGCGAGCGCCGGGCTCAAACTATATTTTCTGAGGGCCTTTTCCAAAAGCTCTTCGCCAAGGACCAGACCTTTCTTTCTTTCCTCTATTTTGAGCCACTGTTTTATTCTCGCCCGCGCTTTCTGGGATTTGACAAACTTTAACCAGTCCCTGCTCGGCGTATGTCCATGCGACGTTATTATTTCAACCGTATCACCATTTTGAAGCCTGTACCGCAAAGGCACAATTCTCTTGTTGACCTTTGCGCCCGTGCATTGATGTCCTACTTCCGTATGGATATTGTACGCAAAGTCAATAGGGGTGGCATCCTGGGGAAGTTCCACTATATCTCCCTCCGGAGTAAAAACATAAACAACACCCGGAAAGATATTACCCTTTACCGCATCGAGAAATTCCCTGGCGTCAGGTGAGTCCTTTTGCGACTTTATAAGCTCCCTGAGCCAGAGAAAATATTTTTCATCCATTTTATCCGCGCGGTCCTTCTCCTTATATTTCCAGTGCGCCGCGATTCCCTCTTCAGCAATCCGGTTCATCTCTTCAGTCCTGAGCTGAAATTCCACTCTCTCCCCTTTCGGACCCACGATAGTTGTATGGAGTGACTGGTACAGGTTTGATTTGGGAGCCCCGATAAAATCCTTAAACCTGCCCGGCACAGGCGTCCAGAGCGAATGGATAAGCCCCAGAGCGGCGTAACAGTTTGCCTGTGTGTCCGTGATTATCCTGGTAGCGATCACGTCATATACAAGCTCAAATGATATTTTCTGCTCCTGCATCTTTTGATAAATCCCGTAATAATGTTTTATCCTGCCGAATACCCTCGCCGGGATAGAGGAGGCCTTCAGATGCGCCTCAACTATTTTTATTACTTCATAGAGGTAGCCTTCCTGTTCTTCTCTTTTTTTGGCTACACTTTGCTCAAGCTGGTTGTAGATGTCCGGCATAAGGAACTTAAAGCTCAGGTCCTCAAATTCCGATTTTAACCATCCTATCCCAAGCCGGTTTGCAAGGGGGGCGTAAATTTCCAGAGTTTCACGGGCTATCTTTTCCCTTTTAATGTCTGAAAGATATCCAAGAGTGCGCATATTGTGAAGTCTGTCGGCGAACTTGATAAGAATGACCCGCATGTCCTCAGCCATTGCGAGAAACATCTTCCTGAAATTTTCGGCCTGGGCGTCTTCACTTGTCCTGAACTCCATCTGGTTCAGTTTTGTGAGGCTCTCAACAAGTGACGCAATGTCTTCTCCGAATAAACCCTTTATATCATCGGAGGTTGTATCCGTGTCTTCAACGGTATCATGAAGAAGACCCGCTGAAATGCTGTTAGTGTCCATACGCATGCCGCACAGGATTGCCGCCACAGCGAGAGGATGTTCAATATACGGGGAGCCGGCTTTTCTCTTCTGTTTATAATGCATCTCATTAGAAAAAGCGTACGCCCTTCGCAAAAGATCGGCGTTTGCCTCCGGATTATAGGAAAAAACCCTGTCTATCAGGGCATCTACAGTGTTTATGTCTCTTAACACGACCATAATTTATTATACAACTAACAAATCGTAAAATCTA
>JAUVPO010000240.1 GCA_030598625.1 Deferribacteres bacterium
ATCGAAAACTCTGATTTAGACCTTCTTTTTATTACAGAAAACCATATCGAAAGACAAATGGAATTCGAGATGAATGATATTATCTATAATTATGAATTAGCTAACGATATTATTATTTCTACTATTTTCATGTCCGAATCCGCGTTTACGGACAGGATCAGTCCCTTTCTCATCAGGGTCAGGAAAGAGGGGATTATTATATGGTCGAGAGAATAAAGACAGAGTTCGAGGTGGAATAGAATATGTCATTCCCGCAGTCTTTTGAGCGGGAATCCAGAAAATTTAAAGGCTGGATTCCGGCTTAAGGATTGCCGGAATGACAGGACAAAAATAATTCCACCCCTTGACCCCTACCTTTAATTCCGTGAATCCTTCAACCTGTTTTTTATCACGAAAAAGCCGTATACTCCATATAATGTCCCGCTCACATACGGATCCATATATCATCCCAATAAAGCTCGGAATCGTTAAATCGTTTATTGTCAAAGGGGAAAAGGCTGTTATCGTTGATACGGGCTACCCCGGACAGGTTAATAAAATACTCCGCTGTCTTGATAGAAATTCCATCAAGCCTGAAGATGTCTCGTTAATTGTTATTACACACGGGCATATTGACCACTACGGAAGCGCGGAGGAATTGAGGACAAAAACAGGGGCACCAGTTGCCGTTCACAGGGCGGACGCGGAATATCTGAAAAAGGGGATTAATTATATAGGCGCGCCCGCAGGCTTATCCGGACGCATTATAAAATCCTTGTTCATAAGGACTGATGAATCCGTATCAAAACCGCTTAACCCTGACATTGTCTTTGGAGATGAAACGGATCTGAGTGAATTCGGTGTTGAAGGACGGGTAATCCATACACCCGGACACACGGAAGGGTCTGTTTCCCTGATTTTATCCGGCGGAGAGGCAATGGTCGGAGATCTTTTAATGGGCGGGGTTGTTTTTCGAAAAAAACCCTGCTATCCCCTGTTTGCTGCCGATATACACAAATTAAAACAGAGCATCAACAGGATTATTCAATTATCTCCAAAAACCATTTATCCGTCTCATGGAGGACCTTTTAGAAACGTAAAGGGTTCAAGGGGTGAGATATTCCTTAAGCGCTTCTTGCCAGTGTCTTAATTCCTTTATGCCCTCAAGTCTCAGCATAGTACTGTCAAGAACTGAAAAGGAAGGTCTCCTTGCAGGCCGTTTGAATTTATCAGAAGTTATCGGTTTGACCTTTTTATTAATGCCTTTTAGTTTCGCTATCTCAACCGCGAATCCATGCCATGAACATTGAGAGGTGTTGGTTATGTGGTATATGCCGTAACCTCTGCCTATAAGCTCTCTTAATTTTACAGCGAGATCATACGTGTAAGTAGGAGAACCAATTTGATCATCGACAACTTCTATCTCTTCTTTCTCCGACAGGAGCCTTAATATCGTACCAACAAAATTCTTTCCATTCCTGCCGTAAAGCCATGATGTCCTGACAATATAAAACCTGTTTGTCAATGACATTACAAACCGCTCTCCAAGCAGCTTTGAAAGTCCGTACTTGTTAACCGGATTTGTCGTATCCCATTCGTCATAAGGCCCTTTTTTGGCGCCGTCAAAGACATAATCCGTACTGATATAGATTACCGGGCACCCGATCTCTTCACACGCCATTGTTACATTTCTCGCGCCTTTGCCGTTAATGAGATACGCCTTCTCAGGATCAAGCTCACTTCCGTCCACATCCGTGAAAGCCGCGGTGTGTATCAGATAATCAGGTTTCGCGTCTCTTATTATTGATACGGTCTTATCAAGGTCGGTGATATCAAAATCATTTAAAGTAAAGGGGGTGAGCTCAACGTCTTTAAAAACATTGCTTACATCACTGCCCAGCATTCCGTCCGAGCCTGTTAAAGCTATCTTCAATCTTTCAGCCTCTCTCCATATTGTGTGTTGTAGTACTGCATATACTCACCTGAAATAATCCTCTGCCACCAGTCTTTATTTGAAATATACCATTCTATCGTCTTCTCAATGCCCTGCTCAAAACTCATCTCAGGTTTCCATCCAGTCCCTTCTTCAATTTTTAACGGGTCAATCGCATACCGCCTGTCATGCCCCTTCCTGTCCTCAACAAAAGATATCAAATCCATCAGGCCCGCCTCATCGAGATCAAGTATTTCCGCGACCTTCTTCAGTATCAGTTTTATGATTTCAATATTCGGCCTCTCATTCCTTGATCCTATGTTATATACTTCTCCCGGCGCTCCCCTGTGAAAGACGGCATCCACGGCCCTGCAATGGTCTGTTACATGAATCCAGTCCCTTACATTCATGCCGTCGCCGTATACCGGTATCGGCTTTCCGTTGACCGCGTTTAATATGACAAGAGGAATAAGCTTCTCGGGAAACTGATAGGGCCCGTAATTATTCGAACATCTCGTTATGACGGCCTTTAACTTATGGGTCTCCACATAAGCCCTTACAAGCATGTCGGATGATGCTTTGCTGGCGGCATAGGGGCTGTTGGGCAGCAGCGGGGAGTCTTCGTTAAAGAACCCCTTTTCAATTGAACCGTAAACCTCATCAGTTGAAACTTGCAGGAAAAAGCAGTCTCTCCGCCTTGCAGCCTCAAGGAGATTATAAGTGCCCATGATGTTTGTTCGTAAAAAAGGCTGGGCGTCAAGGATGCTCCTGTCAACATGGCTTTCCGCCGCAAAATTAAGTATCGCGTCAAATTCCATGCCCTCAAGTATTTTTTCATCACATATGTCGCCCTTTATAAAGGTATACCTGTTTGATGACTCGATGTCCCTCAGATTTTCAAGATTGCCTGCATATGTGAGTTTGTCCAGATTAATGATGTGATAATCGGGATGCGCGGAAAGCGCGTATCTGATATAATTGGATGCAATAAACCCAGCGCCTCCGGTAACGAGCAGTTTCATTCTTCTATCCTGAAAGGAGATGACTCGTCATCTTCGTGCCTTATCTCATCTACGGGCTCTGTTTTCCCATGCCCCCTGTAAAGCCTGTCAGGCAGGTTTATCACAAGACCGTCCCTGCTGCCTGCATTTTTATACGCGTGCACTATGCCCGGAGGCACAACAGCTATAGTCGGGATGTCCGGTATATCAACTATCTTATTTTCCAGGAATGTGGATGACGTTTTTCTGTTGTCCCACAAATAAAGCCTGAACCTTCCCATAAAACAAAAAAAATCCGTTTGTTCTTCATGCTCATGCGGACCCCTTACAAGTCCCGGCTTAGTCACGGATATATACGACATTACAGGCCTGA
>JAUVPO010000220.1 GCA_030598625.1 Deferribacteres bacterium
CCCTACATTGAGCCCCCTTTGATTGTTTTAGGGATGATTCGGGCCTGATAGCGCCTGTCCCGAATTTATTCGGGGTTAAAAATTAAAATGAGACGCGGAGCGGCTATTTTAATTTAGCGGGCAGTCCCGAAACAGCCCGTTAAGAAACAATCCCTGGGGCGCCCTTCTTTTGGTTCTGTTTTCTTAGGCGCATAAGAAAATGAACCGGGGTTTGGGGCAGCACCCCATTATAATTAATAAAAAGCCAATTATTTAAATAAAAGCAAACTGAACATTTAGTGCTATAATAATTATATGCCTTCAGGCGGCGTTGAGATAGCTGAAGGAATCATTTCTCATTATACAATCACTGACTTTGAATAGAAGGAAAAGCTTGCAAATGCATAACAACCTCCGGTTTATTTCAGGGATATACAATTATTGCGACCGATGGTGTAAACGCTGCCTTTTTACTTCCCGCTGTCTCAATTATGCGATGACGGAGAAAATTTCCGGGGGGTCGTCTGATAATCTTTTCGTCAGGGAAATACAAAAATTATTTGATCAGGCATACGGGATGATAAACGAAATAGCCTCGGAAAGGGGAATGGATACGGATTTTGCGGATGCCTTTTTTACATCGGATAAGATTGCGAGCAGGGTTGAAGAGGCTGAAAATCACTGTCTGGCGAAGGGCGCGAGTGAATATTCAAAAAAGGTGGATGAATGGTTTAAGATCGAATGTCCGTCATTTGATAATTCCTCCGATCACAGGGGGGCTGATCTGGAAGAATCGGTTGAAGTTATTCAATGGTATAAACATCTGGTTTCCGCGAAGCTCTCAAGGGCGCTCTACGGAAATCAACTGTACAGCGAGGAAGCAGGCGACGTGGCCCGGAAGGATTCAGACGGTTCTGTAAAAGCGGCGTTGATCGGGATGGACCGTTCTATCAGGGCGTGGGGAAGGCTTAAGGAATACTTCCCCCATAAAACGGATAAAATTTCAGTTATGCTCTTACATCTTGACCGGCTTCGCGGGAAAACCGAGCTGGAGTTTCCCGGGGCAAGGGCTTTTGTAAGACCGGGGTTTGATGTCCTGAACTAAGCGGTCTAAATCTTTCCTGAATCCTCAGTTTACTGTTCAACCATTACCAGCACAAGGCTGCATTCAAATGCATTGCCGTCGATGCTTTTCAGGGCCTGTTCGTATGCCTTTCGGATTTTTTTTGAATTGATATTCAATAATAATCCGATGTTGACACATGATTTGTAGAGCGAGATGGATTCCATATTGATTATTTTAATGGAATCCAGCCTGTCCCTGTATTTTTCGTAGAAGTCCGATAACTGCTGCATGCCCTGCTGGTGCCGGTTTTTTAAATGTTTAACAAGGGGCGTAATGGAAAGAGTGTTTTTATTCACTTTGAAATTCTCTTTTTTAATGATCAGTTTTTTGTCAAGCTGACTGAGAAAAGTAGAAAAGAACGTGGATTCGTTATTTTCCAGGGAGGTTGTATTTAAGATGATGTTCTTTGTCGAACCTTTTTTCTGGGGAAAGAACTGTCTCAGTTTTTCAGTTTTCGCATCGAATTCCGTAGTGATTAGTTCTTTTACATTGTCTAAATATTTTCTGGCGCTGAAAAGGGATTTTTTTACGGACCTTTTACCGTATAGGCCTACAAACGCGTAGAAAAAATCAAATTGCCACAGATTGCGTATGATAGCCGGCCATGAGTAGAATTTGGCCATGGCCTTAAGTGTCTCGACGTGCAGCTCAAAGGCAGTCATCAGCGTTGGTTCAAATACCGCATGGTGGGCGTCGTACTTACTCCAGTCTGTATGAATAAGGCGTCCTGAACTCTTTAATTCTTCAAATACGGGAGTTCCGGGCAATGGGGTGAGCACCATGAACTGGATAGAGTCAATGTCGAGTTTTTTTGCGAATTTTGCCGTATTTCTGATAGTTTCAATATCATCCGAATCAGAGCCCAGTACAAACATTCCATGGATGTTTATTGAACGTTTTTTCACGGCCCTTATGACATTTTCGATATCTTCAAGATCCTGGCTTTTATTGTAGAGAGACAGTGTCTTCGGATTAATGGATTCAAAACCTATGTAAACCGAAAAACATCCGGCCCTTCCCATTAGATCGAGCAGTTCCGGGTCCCTGGCAACGTCAGTGCGTACCTGCGCGCTCCATTCAATCTTTATATTATTGGCTATCATTGCCATAAGTAATGTTTTGGTCCTTTTCCTGTTGGCTGCAAAATTGTCATCTATAAAGAAGACATGGCCTTTTTGGTGGTCAATGCCTTTAATTTCCTCCAATATCCGATCGATTGACTTAAACCGGTATTTCCTTCCGAACATTGGTATCACCGAACAGAATTTACATGCGAAGGGGCATCCCCTTGATGTGGCAACAGGTGTGACCTTGGCCTTTTCCGCCCATTTGTGAACGAGACTGAAGTTGGGAATAGGCGCGTCATTGAGGTTATTGATAAATTCTCTGGCAGGATTGTGTACTGTCTCCCCGTTGCTGTTTTTGAAGGACAAGCCTTTAATTGTATCGAGCGGTCTGCCTGCCTCGAGGTTTTCTACGAGTTCGACTAAAGTTTCTTCTCCTTCTCCCCTGACGACATAGTCGGCATACGCAAGGCTTTCTTCCGGCAGGAAGGTAGAGTGCGCCCCGCCGAGTACAACGGGGATTCCGAGTTTTCTGAAATTGTCCGCTATCTGAAAGGCCCGGGTGGCGGTTGATGAAATGGTAGAGATGCAGATCATGTCTGCATCTTCAAGCTGCTTCAGGTCCGGGATGGCAAGGTCCTCAATATATACTTTTGTATTATATCCAAGGTTATTTAAAATAGTGCCCAGGAGGACGCAACCAAGTCTGGGCAGAGCGGTAAAACTGAAAATATGGGAACCCGGAGATTTTGCTTCTATAAAATATATATTTTTCATTTGACTATGTTTCCTCTTATACGGTTTTCAGGCATTATGTCATTAAATTAATTATTGCCATATATATCACAAAGTATAGTACAAAATATTTATTAAAACAAGGGATAAATAAGGAAAGAAATAGGGGTCCGGGGATTCCGGGAATCAAGGGTTTCGAGTGATAAAAACAAATATAAAAAGGGGAAGGATATTACCTTCCCCTTTCTTTTAGCATATCAGGATAAGCCGTTAGTACATTCCTCCCATTCCGCCCATTCCTCCGCCCGGCGGCATTTCCGGACCTTTAGTATCCTCGGGGATGTCTGTTACCAATACGCTTGTCGTTAACATCAGGGCTGCCACAGATGTCGCATTTTGCAGGGCAAATCTTGTGACCTTTGTCGGGTCGATGATCCCTGCCTTAATCATATCGACATATTCTTCTATATTGGCATCGAAGCCGTATGTCTGACTTTTATTGTTTTTTACATTTTCAACGATTACGGAACCTTCGAGCCCTGCGTTAACTACGATCTGCCTGATCGGCTCTTCAAGCGCCCTTTTCGTTATTTCAACACCGGTTTGCTGGTCTGCTACATCAAGTTTGAGTTTGTCCAGTGCGGGGATTGTCCTGAGAAACGCAACGCCTCCGCCGGGTACAATGCCTTCTTCGACAGCCGCCCTCGTTGCGTGAAGCGCGTCTTCAACCCTGGCTTTTTTCTCTTTCATTTCCACTTCGGTTGCCGCTCCTAC
>JAUVPO010000120.1 GCA_030598625.1 Deferribacteres bacterium
GAAAGCTGATAAAAGAAGTTTTCGAGAACGTGCCCTGGTCATCAGATCAGACCCTCGGAAAAAGCCTTGAGCAGGCAGGCAGGTTCGGCTACAGGACGGGCTTTACAAGGATGCTTTCCGATATCGACACCATTGAGGATGTGAAGAGATTGAGGTGGGTAAATGGGTAAAGAGATAGGAAGACATTGACAATTACAGATGCACTGTTATATACATAAAGCAATGGTTTGGATCAAGGCAATATCCATATGAGACAGAGACGGCCTTTTAGAGTCGAAAAAAAGAGTTCTACAAATAAAAGCGATAACAAATCTGTTGCGGATATAGTGAAGGAACTGAAGCAGGGAAGTTCCCGTCCCGGCGATTACCGGAAACAATCACTTAAAATCAACGGCCTCATCTGCGCCAAATGCGGGCGGGAGTTTGATTTCAATAATCAGCATCTTCTGACTGTTCACCATAAGGATGGGAATCACAGGCATAATCCTCCTGACAGGTCAAACTGGGAAAATCTTTGTGTATATTGTCATGACGACGAACACAGCAGAGACATACTGGGGGACTATTTCAGTCCCGATAAAAAGAAATAGTCTCACCTGAAACCCACTTTTTTAATCCAAAAAAGGAAGGGTCCAAAATCAGACCCTTCCTTTTTGTTCACTTAATCTTTACTCTACTTTTGTTAATTCTGTACCGCTAAATATCGGTCGGCACCAGGCGCCATATACCCTTCCATTATTGAGCATCTGTCTATAATACCAGCGAGTTTGTCGTTTTTCGTTATAGGTACCATTGTAGAGTTATTTTTGATCATCATCTCGATAAGGTCTTCAACCGATGTCTCAATATCAGCAGTCTCAGGCGCTCCGGACATTATATTCTCCGCGGTTAATTTATCCAGGTCCATCCCGCCCCGTAAGGCGCTGAGGATATCAAATTCAGTTACAATACCAACGACCTTTTTGTTTCGGCTATCTACCACTGGAACTCCCGGCAAACGGGTTGTTATCAATTTGTTAGCAATTGTTCTTCCGGTTTCCTCCAGTGATACTGAAACCATTTTGGAGCGATACTGTGTACATCGAACCAGCATTAAGTACTTTGCTATGTTCAGCATAATAGCCTCCTCTTTTTTTGGGCAAAAAAGCAAAAAAGGTCGCCCAATATGTTTATGTTGATAAAATTTATGTAATCAGGCGAGGAGAGTTTTGCTGTGTATAATGCGAATAAGGGCAAACTCCCTTCTGCCTGTTGTTGTTACTGAGATAAGAACACATATTTCCCGGCTCTCCAATGGTAGAGTACATTGTTTACACTGTTTACATTTTCCCTTTAAGTGGAAACATTAATGACAGCATTTTATATAACTACTGAATTATTAAAATGATTTTACCACCTCTTTATCATGAGGTATTTATTTTTTTTATGAGGCTATAATTTGCTCCATGAACATTTTTATGTCAAATTTATTTTTCTTATAGATTTATTAATGTTTCTTATATTTGAATTGATCAACATTGATTTTGTCCATTGCTTCAACCTCGACAGATGTTGCACTTCAATCTTTTTCCTTGAAAATAGAGGATTGCATGGTTATGATATGTGCAGAAAAATTTCAACCTCTCATATCCGGGGCTGCCGACATGGAATTGCAGGAATTTATAAACGGCTGTATAGTCGTAGAGCAGACTGTTGCATCCATATACAGGACTTTTATGGATTTGTTCTCAGAAGAAAGATCTTTTTGGCAGGACCTGTACAGGGATGAACTGGAGCATTCATTCTGGCTATCAGACAGTATCCAGGCTGAAGCAATCGAGCTAATCCCGTCAAAGGACACGCTTCCGTCACTTGAACTTATCAGAAGCACCATTGATTTTGCCAATGGACAGCTCGTTCACATTAAGTCTAATCCCCTGACCCTTGAAAAAGCGCTTAAGATTGCGCTTCAACTTGAGGAATCAATGGTTGAAACTTTTACAAATGAAGTAACGGCACACTTATTTGCCTCTGATTATGAATCACTGAGCAATAGAATAACTGCCGCTGAAAAATTGCATATAAATAAAATTGAAGATATGATGATAAGTAAAGGCTTCCTGCAATTATCCTGAACTAATTAAATCAGCCTGACGTCATTATTGACGCGTAAATGGAATCATGACATGATAGTTTTATGCAAGAACTTTTCTTCCTGAGACCCTTCTTAATAATCCTTGGCATATCCGCGGTTGTTGTATTTGTACTGCAAAGGATAAGAATCCCTTCCATTGTCGGGTTTTTATTGGCCGGAATTCTGCTCGGCCCCTATGGACTGCATTTTATTAAAGACATAAATAGCATCCGTGTACTTGCTGAAATAGGTGTAATTCTGCTGCTTTTTACAATAGGCCTCGAATTTTCTTTGTCCGGATTCCTGAAAATGCGTCTGGAAGTATTCGGCATCGGCGGACTCCAGGTCCTTATGACGGTTTTGCTAACGGCCTTCATTTCTTATCAATGGATCGGAAATTACAACACGGCGATCTTTACAGGCTTCCTGACCGCCCTGAGCAGTACCGCGATTGTACTGAAATTGCTTTCTGATAATGCGGAGATAGACACACCTCACGGAAGGACCAGTTTGGGGATGCTCATTTTCCAGGACCTCTGTGTTGTGCCTTTTATGCTTTTTATTCCCATTCTGTCAGGAGGAGGCGGATTACCCGAACTGACAATAACTTTCATGAAGGCCCTTGCCATCATAGTAATAGTGCTGCTTTCCGCCAGATGGGTCGTCCCTAACCTGCTGCATCAGGTTGTTCATACAAAAAGCCGGGAACTCTTTGTCATTACAATTTTGATCCTGTGTTTCGGCATTGCCTTTCTGACATCAGAGTTTGGCCTTTCTCTTGCCCTCGGAGCATTTCTTGCCGGCCTTGTGATTTCAGAATCCGAATATGCCCATGAGGCCACATCAACTATTCTTCCCTTCAGGAACATTTTTAACGGGATTTTTTTTATATCAGTCGGCATGCTGATGGATACCTCAATTCTCATTACCGATTCGCTTTTGATTTCCGCTATTGTCTGCGGAATAATCATTTTAAAGTTTTTTACCGGATTTCTCTCCATGTATCTGCTAAGACGTCCACTGAGGATTTCAATACAGTCTGCCATGGACCTTGCCCAGACCGGTGAATTTTCTTTTGTACTCGCGTTGGCCGGTCTTGCAGCCGGACTAATTTCAAATCAGATGTATCAATGGTTTCTCTCCGCATCGGTACTGACCATGCTCTTAACACCGTTTATTATGAAGTTGTCTCCTTTTATATCCAGCAGGCTTGGTTCATGGAAGCCGCTGCAACGGCTTGAAAGGCTAAAAGATGTGTCAAAGGACAAAGAGTTCCCGGAAAAAAGAAAAAACCATACGATTATCATCGGCTTTGGTTTAAACGGGAAAAATCTTGCCAGGGTTTTAAGAGAAGCGGATATCCCCTATATGATACTGGAATTAAACATTGATACCGTCATGGAGATGAAAAAAACCGGAGAACCGATTTACTATGGTGACGCAACGAATAGTGAAGTGCTTCACCACCTCGGCATAAAAACAGCCAGTATACTGGTTGTAGTTATTTCGGACCCTGTGTCCTGCAGGAATATCGTCAGTCAGGCAAGGAGACAGAATCCGGACTTGTTTATAATTGCCAGAACACGTTACACGTCTGAAGTCGATGATTTATTAAACCTCGGCGCGGATGACGTTATCCCCGAGGAATTCGAAACCTCTGTCGAGATATTCTCAAGGGTACTCAGCCGTTATCAAATACCCAAAAACGAGATTTTTAATTTTGTTGACATGATCAGGGAAGACGGATACAGGGCGCTGAGGCAGCCAGGGACCACAAGCCGGAAGCCGTTGTTTGATAAATACACTGTCCTCTCCCGTATCACCGTTGAGGTCTGCGCTATTAACGGCTCTTCCCCTGTTTTCGGCAAATCAATAGCGGAACTCATGTTCCGTACAAAAACAGGCGCTACAATAATAGCGATTGAACGCGACAAAAAAATACATACAAGCCCTGACCCGAAGTTCAGCTTTGAAGCAGGAGATATGGTTTTTATTACAGGAAATAGAGAAGATATCAACAGGGCGATTGTTTATCTTACAGAAGGGGAAATTGTAAAAAACTTATAAAGGCGCCCTCACCGAAACCATTATCATCCGTCCACTTTTAAAACTCTATGATATCGAGGAGGTTGCTGACAGGGTCCGGAATATTGCCTGCATTATTTGCCGTCACAATAAAAAAAATGCTTGAGAGATTAAACGGCACATTAAGATAACGGTCAATAAAATTCCGGTTCTTTACGGGGTCAAGCGCTTCCAGCAAGGCAGATATAAAGTCACTCCTGAAATCCCGTCCTTCCATGTCGAGCCCGTCCAGCATAATGACCGGGTCTGCAACTCCCGCACCCCGGATTTCCTCTATAATACAACCGGGCTTTGCACCGTCAATCGTTCTGCTCCGTCCTATAATATCAGCTCCCTCCTCAATTCCCGCCAATGAAATTCTTATAAATTTTTTGTCCAGGACTTCGGCAATCGTCTCACCAAGTGATGTCTTTTCCGAATCCGACGGGCCGGAAAAACAGAGGGCGGTCCTTTTTCCACCCGGAGACCTTTTCATCAGCACATCTTTAACAGTCTTCCTGACCTCGTCAAGCCTGATCGGCTTTTCAATATAATGGAACGCGCCCATCCTGATAGCCTCTACAGCGGTGTCTACCGTTGCAAAGCCGGTAATCATTATTACCTGTGTATCAGGATATTTGCTCCTTGTCTCTTTAAGAACAGCATGTCCGTCAACTTCCCCCATAATAAGGTCTGTAATTACTACATCGATATCAGATGCCTTCAACTCTTCAATGGCCTCTGCCCCGTTTCTTGCCGTTACCACGTTATATCCCTCTTTTACCAGGATATATTCCAAACTTTCAACTGCTACTTTTTCATCATCCACTACCAATATCTTTGGTTTTCGTTCATCATTTAATAATTTAACGGCAAGATGCCTCAATATCCTGTCTTTTATATTCTGAGAGCAATGCAGCTTCTCATTCAGGACCTCTTCTATACTTTGAATATCCGTATTACCTCCCGTTCTCTCATTCCATGGAAGGCTGATCAGATAGCCAATGCAGTTTAATACACTTTCATATTTATCGGTACCGGAGCTGATAGTTGACAACGCGTCCAGTTCCATGTCGGCCATATTTTGTACATCGGCGGGCATCCTTGCCAACGCAATTATTTGCTTTAACTCCTCTATTGACACTGTCCTCAGTTTATTGTTCAACTCTTCATACATGCTCAAATATTACCCCGCAATAACGATTTAATTCTTTGACCCGGTTAGAACTTCAATAATCTCATCCCGACTGATTTGTCCCAGGGAAAAGTATGTATATAATACTCTTACACCCCTGACATGGCAATTAAGTATAACAATTTATTAACTGCAAGTGAAATCCTTAAAATTAATTTGCCTGAATTGTTTTATTTATAAAAAGATAAACCACCTGATCAGTCCAGGGTTTCTCCTGTCATTCCTGACTCACAGTTCTTCCCGCTTTCGTAAAAGCCGTTTTCAAGCGCATTCATCTATTTCAATATCTCCATTTGAATTTTTCTTATTCATACAAAATTTCTTACAGTTATCCGAATTTTTAAATCCCGTACCGAAATGCAAGATTACAGATGAAAACAAGAAATATGAAATCCTTTTTAACTACAATAAATTCCTTAGGTAACTTATAAGTAAATTATTATTATTAATTGCTAATTAAAGCTACTATTGATTTATAATAAATATAAAATATGCACAACCCGTTAAAGCCAAGCCCTTTGTAGATAGAGAGGACAGAGAGCAAAGTGTCTTAGTAGAGAAGTAACGTGACCGAGCTGCTAAAGAATATGCCTTTGGTTAGTTCGGTTTTTTTGTTCATGGTCTAAAATAATAGGAGAAACCTGTGAGAAACAGGTTTAAATTCAGTAGCATCAGAGCACGCCTCACTTTCTGGTTCTTCATTATAGCCATTCTTCCGCTGATCATGGTCAATATC
>JAUVPO010000119.1 GCA_030598625.1 Deferribacteres bacterium
ATAACCGTTTGGCGCTTACTCCCTCTTTCTGTCTGCATTATATTAATTGTTGTTGGAGCCGTAATAATCATATTTACGGGAAAAACCAAAAAATCCTGACTAAAACCGGTAAGCCATGTTCTTCAAACTATTCCTGATATTTGCCGTAGTCCCCGTCATTGAACTTGCCCTTCTCATAAACATCGGCTCTCTTATCGGTGTTCTGAATACGGTTATTATAGTTATCCTTACCGCAACTATCGGCGCGTACATGGTTAGAATGGAAGGGATTGGAGTAATGTACCGTATTCAGAGGAACATGCAGGAAGGCATTTTCCCAGGTAACGAATTGATTAACGGCATGATGATCCTGATAGCCGGCGCCATGCTTTTAACACCAGGTTTTTTTACGGATGTTTTGGGTTTCCTGATGGTTTTTCCGGTTTCAAGGGAATTTATTAAAAAGATTGCCAGGCGTTATATCAAAAAGAAAATGTCTTCTGACGAAATTGAAATACATCTTTCTTAAAGAAAATTATCTGTATAATCCCATTTATAAAGTCCGGATAGCAATTAACATGATGATGTTATAATTACCCCTATGATTATCGTTACTGCAAATAAATTGACGAAGGATTACAACTCGCTTCGTGCTGTAGACAATATTGATTTTGAAATTTCAAAAGGCGAGTATTTCGGATTCCTCGGACCAAACGGCGCCGGCAAGACCACCGCTATGGGCATAATACATTGTTTTATGCCTCCAACTTCCGGAGAAGTAAAAGTATTCGGGATAGACGTGACGGAAAATCCAAGCCATATAAAGTCGAGAATAGGCGTTATGCCGCAGGACAACAATCTTGATCCCGATCTTACAGTATTGGAAAATTTAATTGTATATGCCAGATATTTTGATATAACAAAAAAAGAATCCTCACCCCTATCATGGGAACTCCTTGATTTTATAGAAATGAGGGAAAAAGCCAATATTAAAATTCAAAAGCTTTCGGGCGGCATGAAGCGAAGACTCCTCCTTGCGAGGTCATTGGTAAACAATCCGGAACTTCTGATCCTTGATGAGCCAACTACAGGCCTTGATCCTCACAGCAGACATTCTGTGTGGAAACAGTTAAAACAGCTCAAATCAAAAGGCATAACGCTTATACTGACAACGCATTACATGGAGGAAGCGGAAAAGCTCTGTGACAGGGTGGCTATTATGGACTCGGGGAAGATTGTGACCGTTGATACGCCTTCAAATCTTATGAACAAATATAAAGGCACTCTCGAAGATGTTTACTTGAAACTGACAGGCAGAAGTCTTGAGGGTTAGTTGCCAATGTTAAAAAATCAAAACCAATGAGAATAACGAGTGAAAATTAAAAGGGCTTACCGGGTCTGGCAAAGAAATTTCACTGTCTATACGAAACTTTACAAATCAAGTATGGTCTTTAATTTCTTCGAGCCGATTCTTTACCTTATTGCCTTAGGTTTCGGCCTTGGCGCTTTTGTAAGAGAGATTAACGGCATACCTTATGTTAATTTTATTGCACCGGGATTGATTGCATCGTCTTCAATGTTTGCCACAGTGTCTGAATGTACTTACGGCACCTATGTCAGAATGACCTATCAGAAGACATTCGACGCAATACTCGCTACACCTGTTAATATTGATGATCTTGTAGCAGGCGAGTTACTGTGGGGTGCAACAAAAAGCGTTTTTTACGGCGCTGCAATTACATTAGTTTTATCAATATTCGGGTTAATAGATTCTCCCTTAATAATACTTGTCATCCCCGTAATTTTTTTGTGCGGCCTAATATTCGCCGAGACCGCTTTAATAGCAGTTGCGATTGTGCCGGGTATAGATTCATTCAGCTATTTTTTTACTCTCCTGTTAACCCCGAGTTTTCTTTTTTCCGGTATATTCTTCCCTTTGGATACCCTGCCGCCTGTAGTTGCAAAAATAGCATTTTTTACTCCTCTTTATCACGTTGTAAATGTATGCAGATCTTTTTCATCAGGATCAGTGGGTATCGTATTATGGGACATCATCTGGATTATTGCAGTGTCCGCGCTGCTCGCACCCTACCCTTTCAGACTAATGCGAAGGCGTGTAATCAAGTAAGATTTTTTGGCAGAATCACTGATTGTAAAGTTTATATATTTCCTTCCGTGTCGGACAATGACAAACATGTGAATACCCGAAAGACATTCTATAATCACACATGATGTCATCTATTGGTTTAATAAAAATTATTTTATTGTCGAGACTGTCCTCGATTTCACAAAGACATTTATTTTTACCTGATAAACAGGCAAATTTCTCTCCACATTTATTGGTATCATTTAAGATAGCTGATTTTATCTTAAATTCCATATTATTATTGATACCAAATTTCATTTTTATTATCACCTGTCAAAATTGACAGGTGATAATTTTCTTAGGGATTTGGCTATATTATCTAATGGATTGCCTAATATATGTCCAAATAAAATAACTTTAAAGGCTGAACACCTCGAAAACACAATGAACGACGGATTTACAATATCGATATATAATCTTTACAATTTATAAGATAGACTGTCATTATGAATAATATTTGGAGGGGTATTTCAGTTGAGCCCTGTGCAAGGCATCGAGGAATTTCCTGATTTAAAATAATTTACAAGCCGCATTTTTTCCCTTCTGCAAACATAATTCTTTACGTACAAACATTGTGAAATCATAAGGTATCCTATCATGTACAAGAGAAACAAAAGGGGAAAGATTTTTTATTGCAAATTCCAACATTTCTTTTGGAGAAACATAATGCAATTCATAACTTTTTTGTGGATCATAATCAGAAAGGGCATTAAAGCCAAGGGCTATTCCGCAATGAATAAAAAGTTTTCTTAGTACATTTTTTATTGTTTTATCAATATATTCCAATTTCAGATTAAATACACCACACAAAAAAATATAGTCAAAATCTTCATCCAGCTCAGATTTTTCAATATCAAAAACTCTGAATCTGCACTCGGGATATTTT
The DNA here is from genome assembly GCA_030598625.1 of Deferribacteres bacterium. Taxonomy (GTDB): domain Bacteria; phylum Nitrospirota; class Thermodesulfovibrionia; order UBA6902; family UBA6902; genus JAUVPO01. The sequence continues at coordinate 3,012 of JAUVPO010000119.1, forward strand.
TGCGCTGCCAATGAGATTAATCTTTCGTTAATGTCATAGCCGGTATAATTTACGGAAATATTCTTGTCCTTTAAAAATTGATAAAAATCACCCTTCCCGCACCCATAATCAAGAATCTTTTTTCCATTAATATTTTCATCAATATTGAAGAGACATTCATAATGTAAAAACTGTCCTTTTGCAGTCCACCTGAGCGCTTCAGGTCTATCACCGAACATTTGTAACGTTCTATCGTAGAAAGAGATCACATATTCTTTGGAAAGGTCATCCATAACTAAATTATTCAGAGTACGAGGATTCAAGTGAAGTCAAAAAACTCTTTCACATGAATTCCGTTCACTTTAAACCTTTCTTCTATTCGACCCTTACGATTATATCTTCCGGAAGACTTTTGATTAGTTCATCAAGGGCCTTTTTCACAGGTTTTTCAGATTTGGATTCTACGGTAATTATAACTTTGTAATCAGGCCTTCCGATTACCGGATACGAACCGAATATTACATCGTTATTTTCCACCACCGCCAGGTTCAAAATCTCCGCAATATTTGATTCATGGGAATTCAGATAAATCCGTCTTAAAAAGTATTCTGAACAACGGAATCTCTCTTTTATCAAGTTGAATTTATTCTTCATATAATCGGGAATTCCGGGAAAGATAAACATGTTTCTGAATGAAATAACCGGGAAACGCATATCTTCACGGAATATAATTTCAGCGCCTTCAGGCACCTCGGTCATCTTTAAGACAGAGCTGTTAACTGATTCCCTGAATCTCGATAATAATATATTTTCAATGTCCTGATGCCTTATGAGTTTTACATTAAAACCATTTGCTATCCCGGCCATGGTAACATCATCGTGCGTCGGACCTACACCTCCGGATGTAAAGACATAATCATACCTTCCTGAGAATTCCGCAGCCTCCTTGCCTATAATCTCTATTTCATCAGGTATGACCGATATTTGCTTGACATCTACTCCCAACGTCCTTAATTCGCAAGCAAGATAAAAAGAGTTAATGTCCTGAACTTTACCGGAAAGAATCTCATTGCCTATAATTATTATCCCTGCCGTCTTTGAGCTTTTCATAATAATACTTTATCAAAAACAGCATCATTCTGTCTTATCAACTGATCATCAAGAGACAACCTCATTAATTCTCGCCTTTTGGAGGGGCACGGCACGCCATGCCTATGCTTAAATGATAAGACGCACAAAGCCTGTTTCGGTCGTATCAGCTTCGCTCAATTCACATCTTTTCGCCCTATGTAATTGCAAGTTACTGTTATAAAAGATGTATTGTCAGGAAAATGAATGTATTCCGTTTAAGTTTTGTTACTTAGATACCGAATAAATATACATCTATTAGCGCCAATACATAGGAAGTTGTCTTATAAAGCAGGACATAATAATCATATGTCCGATGAAACAGAGAAGATGGAAGACAAAATGATATATAAAATAAAAGCTCCGGGATCCAGTTTAAGAAATAGTATTCTGATGGCCTTTTTCTTAATCTTAACGATCAGCGGATCCATCATAAACATAATATTTTTCAATATGATCCACTCGCATCTGTTCGATTACGGATTAGACAGAACTGTTGTCGAAAATATCAGCAAAGAATTTATACTGATGGGAAGCGGGTCTATGATAGCAGGGATCATGAGTATTATGCTTCTTTCCATGTTTCTGTCAAAAAAAATCACCGGACCAATGAAAAATTTACATATGGGGATAATTAATGTAGCTCAAGGCAAATGGGACACGAGAATAAATATTGACACTCGTGATGAAATAGGCGGTTTAGCGGAAGGGTTTAATTTTATGGCAGAGCATATTGGTAATACCATGGATGAGCTCGAGGCCGCAAAAGAATATACCGACAACATTGTAGTGTCGGTCCCGTCAATCCTTATTGTCTTAAGCAATCGCCTGAACATTCTCTCTACCAATGCAGCCTTCGATAAACTCAGTGAACACTTCCCATCCATTTCTCTCAAACAGTTTATCCTGCCCCTAAAGGCCGAAATACAAAAAAATCTGGACACCGGTGAAGTAATGAAAAAAGAAATCAGGCTGATCCCTGAAGGCTCTAAAACCAGCCTGATATTCTCTGCGATGATATCCCATATCGGGACGAACGTGGATAATAACGGAGATGAGGAAAAAGCCAGTGTCCTTCTTACAATAACGGATATTACCGAAAACAGAAAGATGAAAGAACTGGTTCTTCAATCCAGACAGGATTGGGAAGACACATTCAACATGATCCCGGATATGATCACCGTTCATGACAGAGATTATAATATTATAAACGCCAACAGCGCGGCAAAAGAAATGCTCAATTTGCCTCTCCTTGATTTATATACATCAAACAAGTGCTACAAATACTATCATGGGAGCGAAAGCGCGCCGGAAGGGTGTCCAAGCTGCAATTGCTATGAAACAAAAAAGCCTGTTACTTTTGAGATATTTGAGCCTCATCTAAACAAGTTTGTTGAAATAAGGGCCATACCGCGAATGAATGATAATAATGAATTAATAGGGTTAATACATATCGTCAGGGATATATCTCTTCGCAAAAAAATAGAGCATGAACACGATCAACTGCTCTTGGCTATTACAAAGGCAAAGATAGAATGGGAGCTGACTTTTGACAGCGTTGAGGAATTCTTAATAATAATAGACAATGATCTCAAAATCACGAAGTGCAACAGGAGCTTCGCTGAATTCACCGGAAAACCGGCCGGCGACTTAATCGGAAAGAAGTGTTATGATTTTTTCCCCGGTAATCAAGAAAATGGTGATGACTGCAGAAATCTCATAAACAGTTCACATAACTTATTAACAAAGAATGAAATAAAAACGGAATCAGGACGTTGGCTCTATATAAGCCACCATCCCATCCGTGATGAAAATAAAGAGACCACACACTCGGTAATTATAGCCACCGAGGTCACCGATCTTAAAATTGCCCAGCAAAAGATCACGGAATCCGAGGAAGAACTCAAAAAGAAAGTGACTGAGCTTGAAAAATTTTACGATATGGCTATTGGCAGAGAGCTAAAGATGAAAGAATTAAAAAAAGAGATAAAAAATCTGAATGACGGGCTTTTTAAGGA
>JAUVPO010000242.1 GCA_030598625.1 Deferribacteres bacterium
AAAGAAGTCTAAAAATGTATCATAGGCGGGTCTGTAGTGTCAATAATAATATGGCAATATATCAATTAATTTTGTTAATTATATTAAAATCAACGGGAAAAGCTCTATTAATGCGTGGTAATATTCGGTTACATTATTTGAGTCTGTGTATAAATGCCTTTTTTTATTTTTGTCATGCCCGAAATTTTTAATCGGGCATCCAGAAGTTTTTTAAAAAGACTGGATTCCCGCTTAACAGACTGCGGGAATGACAGCTCATTAGCCAAGTTAATAAACAGACCTTAAATAAATATCCGTGATAAAAAAAGGGAGCATCGAATTAACGATGCTCCCTTCCCATGTCTCTATATTATTTAATAACTGTCTCAACTACTTCATACACCTGGTACCAGCCGTTTGTTACATGCCACTGTGTCTTCCACATTTTGTCCGGCTCACCTGTTACAATTTTTTTCGTCACTTCAAATTTTTTCATATCCACGACATAAACGGCATCGTCGCTGTTATTGTTGATAAACGCCTTTTTGTTGTCCGGCGTAAAGGCCACCCACTGCACTCCTTTGCCTTCACCGACCGTAAGTTCTTTAACAACCTTATGGTTTCTGGCGCCTATAAAGGTAATGACATTCCCTCCATATTGCCCTACAACGACATAGTTGCCGTCAGGGCTCATAAAGGGATGTCCCGGTCCTTTTCCGCCGACAGTTAAGTGGGCGACAAGCTCTTTTGTCTTTACATTAAATACATTTACGCTTGTGCCGGTGTTGCCGATGCCGTTATTCGCTGCATAGGCAAACTTGCCGTCACGGGTAAACGCCGTATGGTGTCCGTTTTGCGACTCTCCGGGTTTTGTAGTCAGACAAAAGCTCATCTTTGGTTTGGTGACAGCGGGTGAAGCTAATATACCCGGAATATCATATATAACTATCTGCCCGCAGCCGACTTTTTTACCTACGGCGTTTTCAACCGCGTCCACCGCTACCCACAATTCCTTGTGGTCGCCGGTCTCATTGAAATTATGCGGATTACCCTCAAGCTGGAGCCTTGCCGCTTCCTTGCCTTCGACGGCATCGATAACGTGGACAACGTTGTCCGCCCAGTTCGGTACTAAGAGATGTCTGCTGTCTCTCAGCCAGGTGTTGTGGGGATTAAGTACCCCTCTGTAAGTAGAGTTATTAATATCAAGCGTCAGGCGGTGCTTTACAACATTAGAATAGGTATCTATAATGGCTATTACTATTTTTCCGTTTTCCGAAAACTTATGCGCTACACCCACAAACTTGCCGTCAGGGCTTACATAAGCATGCGCAGGGCGCGGACCTGTCGGGAGATTCTTGATCAGTTTACGTTTCTCAACGTCAATGATTGAAGTGGTATACGAACCAGGCGCTGTATTGGCTACATAGAGCAGCTTCCCGTCAGGAGTCAATGCCCCCATTGAACCTCCATAATGTCCTGTAACAACCCTGTCCGTGATTTTCTCCTTCTGGTCGTCAATGAATACAACGGTCCCATCACCCCTCATGGCGATGATCGTGCCTGCGAATGCCGTCCCTGTTAAAATAATCAGGGAACATAAAACCACTGCAAATAATTTTATCATACTCGTCTCCTTTCTGTTAAGGTTTGAATTTGTGAATATAATACACTATTAAATAAAAAAAAAGTATACAGTGCAATACGGGAAATTATATATAAATGTTTTTTATAAACCTGATAATCTTGCCCGCCGGTAATTAATACTCTATTTACATCCGCTGTCCAGCCTTCACCGAATTTAACATATTAATATCAATGTGTTAAGTTGTTTCCCTATGGGGACATATAAATATGAAAAGGGTTTCAAGGGAATAAATAACGTGTCATTATCATTCTATGTTATATTTGAATATGCCGGCCAATTTGCCCCCTGAATATTACGGTGCTGAAAAGAGGTTTAAACAGGCGGCGAGCATGCAGGAAAAAGTCGCTGCTCTTGAAGATTTGATCTCCAGCGTGCCGAAACATAAAGGCACGGATAAGATAAGGGCGGACCTCAGAAGAAGGCTCTCCAAATTGAGGGAGGAGTCAGCAAAAAAAAAGAAGTCGGGCAGGGGAGATCTATATACTGTTGAAAAGCAGGGAGCTTCCCAGGTGGCCCTTGTTGGATTTGCCAATTCCGGAAAATCTTCAATCCTCGCCGCTGTAACAAATGCGCATCCGGTCATCGCTGATTTTCCCATATCTACCGTAATGCCGCTTTCGGGTATGATGCCTTTCGAAGACATCCAGTTTCAGCTTGTAGACCTTCCCCCGATCGGCAATGAATCCACAGACGGCTGGGTTTCCGGAATTTTGAGAAACGCAAATGTTCTGATGCTGGTCGTTGATCTGTCGGAGGACGCGGATGTACAGGCGGAACTCCTGCTGGACCAATTATCAGAGTGGAAGATAAGGGTCGCGAAAGAAGATGATAAAGACGGGCAAAGAGAAGTTGTTTCCCCGAAACCGGTCATTATCGCAGCCAATAAATATGACCTGCCTGCCGCCGAGAAAAAGTTTAACGCGTTAATACAGGCATATGACGCCGATTATCCTATTATCTCCATTTCAGCAAAAAATAAAAGAGGCGCCGACATTTTAAAAAAGGCTGTTTTTTTGAATTCAGGGACCATAAGGGTCTACAGCAAAGAACGGGGGAAAGAACCTGATCTGAAGACCCCTTTTACTCTTCCCGCCGGTTCCAGTGTCCTTGAACTCGCGGAGATTATTCATAAGGACTTTGTAAGGAACCTCAGGTATGCCTGCATATGGGGCTCGGTTAAATTTGACGGCCAGAGAGTGCAGAAAGATTATATCCTCCGTGATAAGGATATAGTGGAATATCATGTAAAGTGAAAACAAAACCGCTATATCTTCAACTGCTGTGAAGGCGTAAACGAAAGCCTTCTGACAATATGCAGGGAGAAAATAGTAGATAACGCGGTAGAACCTACAAGGAGAAGCATTATTACTATCTGATATTTAATCGCGATCAGGGGATCGGTCCCCGCAAGCATCTGACCGGTCATCATTCCTGGAATCGAGACAACGCCGACTGACATCAGGGCGTTGATTGAGGGGATCATGCCTGAACTGATCGCGTCCTTGAAGTTCTTCCTGCAACTTTCCACGGGTGTTGCTCCGAGTGAAAGATAAAGCTCGATCCTGTCACGCTCCATCTTAAGCCCTTCAAACCAGTTGTTGATTGCAATGGCAATGGCGTTCATGGAGTTGCCGATTATCATTCCGCCTACGGG
>JAUVPO010000016.1 GCA_030598625.1 Deferribacteres bacterium
CCTCTTTTGCCTTTGATTCAACCAGGGAAAGGTCTATTTCAGCTGAAACATCAAACACCCTGTAAATTATTATTTTACCTTTTTTAACAAGGACCGGTTCCATAACAATAGTATTATAAAGTTTTGAAGTGTATTTTAAAAATATATATTATTGTCCGGGGACTGTTGCGTATTATTTGCTGGATTATGAATCAAATAAGAGTTACAATTTAACCGGACAGGACAATAAGTAAGTGAAGAAAAGGGTCAATATATGAGAAATCCTTATATTATGCCGGCAATATTATCAATCCTTTTAATTTCCGGATGCGTTTCTCCGGAGACGCGCCTGCAGCAGGGAAAGCACGCCCTGGATAGAGGAAATTATGAGCGGGCGATAAAAGAGTTAAAAAAAGCATCGGAAAAGGAGGACGGCGATATCTATTTCTACATAGACGCTTACTCTCATCTCGGTGACGCATACACTTACAGCGGTCAGGTGACCGGAGCAGCGTCTGTATACAGAAGCGCTCTGCAAATGATCTATCTGAAAATGCGTGAAATATCCGCGCGCCGCCAGGAGCTCAGAAGAGACGTCAATTTCAAACCCGATGTAAAAGTCGGGAATGTGCAGAATGAGGACATGCGTCTGGCAAATGAATATTGGAGCTTAAAAGAAAAGGGAGAAGCTGTTAAAGGCAAATTGCAAAAAATCACCCCTTAAAAAGATCCCCGTTGCTCTCTTCCTCTTCTGTCTCTGCTACGCGGGCAATACTTACGACCTTGTCTTTATCAGCAAGGTCAATGAGTCTTACCCCCTGGGTGGCCCTGCCTATAATGGAGATGTTTGATGCCTTCAGGCGGATTAATTTTCCGCTGCTTGCAATAATGATTATCTCCTCCTCATTTGTTACCCGTAGCACGTCAACGACTTTTCCGTTTTTTCGCGTAACCTTTATAGTGAATATCCCCTTTCCGCCCCTGCCCTGTATCCTGTATTCTTCAGATTTCGTCCTCTTGCCGTAACCATTCCTGGTTATTGTCAATAAGGTTACATCTTTTTCTGCAATACCCACCGAGACCACTTCGTCATCTCCCTTCAGTCTGATCCCGATAACCCCACGGGCAACCCGACCCATCTTTCGTACATCCTGTTCATTGAACCTTATTGAAAGCCCGTTCCGCGTACTCAGGATAATGTCCTGGTTGCCGTCTGTCAGTCTGACGCCGACGAGTTCGTCCTCGGTGTTGATTTTTATTGCGTTAATGCCGGTTGACCGGGGATTGCTGTATGCCGATAACTCTGTCTTTTTGACAATCCCTTTTTTCGTTGACATAAAAAGGAAAAGTCCTTCTTTAAACTCCTTTACCGGAAAGACTGCGGTTATTCTCTCCCTCGGGGAGATCTGAAGCAGGTTTACAATAGCCTTGCCCTTCGCGGCCCTGCCCATTTCAGGGATCTGATAAACCTTGAGCCAGTAGAGGCGGCCGAAATTAGTAAAGAAAAGGACGTGCTCGTGTGTTGACGCGGTAAACAGGTTTTCAACAAAATCCTCCTCCCTGGTTTCCATACCAAGCAGTCCTTTCCCGCCTCTCCGCTGGCTTCTGTATATGTCCAGGGGGTTCCTTTTTATATATCCCTGATGGGAAATGGTTACTACCATTTCTTCTTCTGATATCAGGTCTTCGATGGTAATTTCCCTTGCCTCAACCGTGATCTCCGTTCGTCTTTTGTCAGCGTACTTTTTCCTTATTTCAAGAAAATCCTCTTTTATAATATTGTCTATGAGCTCCGGGCTTGCAAGAATTGCCTGTAACCGCTTGATCTCCTTCATCGTATTCTCGTAATCTTCGATTATCTTTTCCCTCTCCAGTCCGGTCAGCCTTTGCAGCCTCATATCGAGGATTGCCTGGGACTGAATCTTTGTCAGAGGGAATTTCTCCATTAATCCGTTCAGCGCTGCTTCCGGAGTAGCGGCCCCGCGGATTAGTTTGATAATATTATCCAGGTTATCAAGCGCGACCTTCAATCCTTCAAGTATATGCGCCTTTTCCTCGGCCTTCCGGAGTTCGAATTTAGTCTTTCTTGCAATGACGTCGCGTCTATGCTGAAGAAAGAGAGAAAGGATTCTGGCAAGATCCAAAACCTTTGGCTGACCATTGACGATTGCAAGCATGATAACGCCAAAAGTGGATTCCATGGCCGTATGCTTATACAGCTGGTTCAGAATGACCTGTGGAATCTCGCCGCGCTTTACTTCAAGAACTACCCTGATTCCATCTCTGTCGGATTCATCCCTGAGATCGGATAGTCCTTCAACTTTCTTGTGACGAACAAGTTCGGCGATCTTTTCTATAAGCCTCGCCTTGTTGACCTGGTAGGGCAGTTCTGAAATTATGATGCTCTGCCCTCTCTTATGTTCTTCAATGTCGACTTTTGCCCTCATTCTCACTAACCCTCTGCCGGTATGGTAAGCGTCGATGATGCCTTTTTTCCCGTGAATTATGCTCCCTGTAGGAAAGTCCGGCCCCTTGATCTTTTTCATCAGCTCTTTAACGGTAACATTCGGGTTTTCTATCATCAGCATGAGTCCGTCAACAATCTCTCCAAGATTGTGCGGCGGTATATTGGTCGCCATCCCGACGGCAATTCCGGATGAACCGTTAACAAGCAGATTGGGCGCCCGCGCGGGGAGGACGACAGGCTCTGCTGTAGTCTCATCAAAGTTTGGCGTAAAATCCACTGTTTCCTTGTCGATGTCGACCAGCAGTTCTTCGGCTATTTTTGTGAGGCGGGCTTCTGTATACCGGTATGCAGCCGCGGGGTCACCGTCTATCGAGCCAAAGTTGCCCTGGCCGTCAACAAGGACATAGCGCATATTGAAATCCTGTGCAAGTCTCACGAGGGCGTCGTATACCGCGGAGTCTCCGTGCGGGTGATATTTCTTAAGAACTTCACCTACCACACCTGCACACTTTGAATACTTCTTCCCGGGGGTCAGTCCTTCCCTCAGCATCGCGTATAATATGCGCCGCTGTACAGGCTTGAGACCGTCTTTTACATCAGGCAGCGCCCTGCCCACGATTACGCTCATCGCGTAATCAAGGTAAGACGTCTTCATTTCTTCTTCAATATTTATTGCCAACCTTGCCATTTAATCTCCTTTTGAAAAGCTGTCAGCAGTAAGCATTTAGCAATTACGAAAAGACTGATTGCTGACAGCTGTTTTTAGATGTCCAGATTCCTGACTTCCAGCGCGTGCTTTTCAATGAACGCTTTCCTCGGTTCAACCTGGTCTCCCATGAGGGTGCTGAATATTTCTTCTGCCTTGATGATGTCTTCGACAGTGACCTGAAGGAAGGTCCTTTTTTCAGGGTTCATGGTTGTTTCCCACAGCTGATGCGGGTTCATCTCGCCGAGACCTTTGTATCTCTGGATGTTAATCCCTTTTTTTGCAATGGATAAAATATAATCAAACAGTTCCCTGGAACTTCCAAATTCGTGTGTGTCCTTGAGGTGTTTCACCTTATAAGGAGGGTGTCCAAGCCCTTTGAGCTCTGAGAAAAGATTTTTCAGCTCCCTGAATTCAGGGGATGCTATGAATTCATCGTCAATTGTCAGTTTAAGCTTGTTCCTGGTCAGTTCTATCCTGTACGACTGATGTTCTTCATCTTCCCTGATTGTTTCAGATATGCCGGGGAATTCTTCCCGGAGTTTTTTTATCAGGGCGTTGATGTCTCTTTGGTTTTTTAACAGGTCCTTGTTTAAATCATAATGCAGGAGAGCCTTGAGTACAGGTGTGTCACTTTTTCTTTTGGTAAACCACTCAAGGAGTTTTTCAAATTTAGAGAGGTTCTTTATATACGGTAAGATAGCTTTCCCCGACAAAGCGCTGCCGTTCCTGATTTCAATATCGTCTGCCGCAAGCTCGAAAAGCATGTTTTCAAGCATGGCTTCGTTTTGAATGTACCGTTCCGATCTCCCCTTTTTTACCTTGAACAGTGGCGGCTGTGCGATATAGAGGTATCCCTGTTCTATGACCTGCGGCATTTGTCTGAAAAAGAAGGTGAGGAGCAGGGTCCTTATGTGCGCTCCGTCTACATCGGCATCAGTCATGATTATGATTTTATGATACCGCGCCTTTGTGATATTGAAGTCATCGGTCCCGATGCCTGTGCCAAGCGCCGTTATCATGATCTTTATCTCCTCGGAACTCAGCATTTTGTCAAACCGGGCCTTTTCAACATTCAATATCTTTCCCTTCAGGGGCAGGATTGCCTGGGTGTGCCTGTCCCTGCCCTGTTTTGCGGACCCTCCCGCGGAGTCACCCTCAACAATATAAAGTTCGCTAAGCCGGGGGTCTTTCTCTGCGCAGTCCGCCAGTTTGCCGGGAAGCCCCGAGTCTTCAAGGGCGCCCTTCCTTCTCGTAAGTTCTCTTGCCTTTCTTGCCGCTTCTCTCGCCCTTGACGCCTGAATGGCCTTTTCAATGATTTTTTTGACTACGGAAGGGTTTTGCTCAAAATAATAACCGAGTGCGTCATTAACAACGGATTCCACCAGGCCCTTGACTTCACTGTTGCCGAGTTTGGTTTTAGTTTGTCCTTCAAATTGAGGGTGTGGAAGTTTTACACTAAGAACCGCGGTAAGCCCTTCCCTGATGTCGTCACCACTTACCGAATCCTTGGGGCTTTTCAGCAAGCCTGATGATATTGCATAGCTGTTGGCTGTTCTGGTAAGCGCGGATTTGAAACCTGCCAGATGACTGCCCCCTTCCTTGGTATTAATGTTATTTGCAAAGGAATGAAGCGTCTCGGCGTAACTGTCATTATATTGTATTGCCACTTCCACTGTAATACCGTCTTTCTCTCTGGTTATATAAATAGGATTTGGATGAAGAACGGTTTTGCTTTTATTAAGATGTTCAACAAAGGAAACTATCCCACCCTCGTATAAGAAGGTCTGTTGTTTATTGGTTTTTTCATCAGTGATTGTAATGCTCAGCCCCTTGTTTAAAAAGGCGAACTCTCTGCACCTGTTTGCCAGCGTATCATAATTAAATTCAATGGCCTCGAATATTTCACTGTCCGGTTTAAACGTGATCTTTGTTCCTCTTCTGTTGGTCTTTCCTAACTTAACGAGCGGTCCGGTCGGAATGCCTCTTTTGTAATGCTGTTCCCAAACGTAACTGTTATGTTTTATCTCAAGGTCAAGCCACTCGGAAAGCGCATTGACTACCGAGACCCCGACGCCATGAAGCCCGCCCGAGATCGTGTATGCCTTGCTTTCAAACTTGCCTCCTGCATGGAGTTCCGTTAGCGCTATTTCCGCGGCTGTTCTGTTTTCGGCGTCACCCGGGTGCGGCCCGGTAGGGATGCCTCTTCCATTATCGATGACCGTTATGCTGTCTTCCGTATGAATCGTAACATCAATCTTATCGCAAAAACCCGCCAGTGCTTCGTCAACACTGTTGTCCACAACTTCGTAGACAAGGTGGTGGAGTCCTTCGAAACTTGTATTTCCTATATACATAGCGGGTCTTTTCCTTACGCCTTCAAGGCCTTTGAGAACCTTTATGTCTCCCGCTCCGTAATCGCTTACATTAATATCTTTTGCTTTTTCTTTCATTTATGTCCTTTCGTTTGATCTTCTAAAGATATCCGATTTTGAGATCCATTGAAAATTGAAACATGTAAAACAACACGTTTTTCAACCATATATTTTAACATTTTCAATTGTCATTTAGCAGCTTAAAATATGCAGAATTTTGAAGCGGTTGTTTCTTTATGTTCTCATCGGCATAATGACGCATGTATAGTCCTTATTGTCTGAATCGAGTAAAAGAGACGGACTCAGCGGCTCCTGGAGTTCGATATGAACGGATTCCCCTTCCATTGCCTGCAGTATGTCTATTATGTAACGGGCATTATAGCCGACGGTCATCTGATCGCCTTTATATTGGGCTTCAAGCTCTTCCCTCGCTTCTCCTATATCAGGGTTCATGGAGATAAGCGTTATCTTTCCCGCCTCCAGATCAAACCTTACGGCATTTGTTTTCTCTCTGCTCATTATAGAGGTCCTTTTAAGGGCCTTCAGGAAAGTCATCTTGTCTACGACAACCTTTTTTTCATTGCCCTTTGGAATGACCTGCTCATAGTTCGGATATGTCCCTTCTATGAGCCTGGAGGTCAGGATAATGTCATCTATGCTGAAGAATATATGGTTCTTGGCGATGTATAAAGTTATGCTTCCGGTCCTTCCTTCTATCAGTTTTTTTAATTCCATTGCCGCTTTTTTAGGTAAAATAAGTTTTTTCTCTTCAGAGAGTTTCCCTTCTATTTTGACTGCGATGACCGAAAGCCTGTGACCGTCAGTGCCGACAATTTTAAGTTCGATGTTTTTTTTCTGCGGTATTAAGTGAAAGAGAAGACCGTTCAGTGTATACCTGGTATCGCTTTCACCTGTTGCGTAAACGGTTTTATCAATCATGTCTTTCAGTATTTCCGCCTTAATAGTCATCTCTTCAGACTTGCTGACTTCCGGCAATGCCGGAAAGTCCTCTTCAGGCAGTCCCATTAACTTAAAGGTGCTTTTCCCTGATGTAGCCTTGATCCAGTTGTTATCCTGTGATTCGAGCAAGATGTCCCCTTCTACTTCTCTGGCTATCTCAAACAGCTTTCTCGCAGGTATGCAAAGACTGCCTTTTTCGAGAATATCGGCCTTGACCGGGCCTTTAAGCGCGATATCAAGGTCAGTTGCCATCAATGATGCGGTTTCATTTGCTTTCAGTAGAAAATGACTGAGAATCGGCATGGTTGATTTTTTATCGACTATTCCCTGAATGCTTTGCAGTGAATCTTGTATTTCTTCCCTTTTTACCTTCAGCTTCATTTTGTCCTCCTGGAATTATGGCGCGAAGTTAGCAAACTTACAATCAGTAATTATTGATTTGCTTGATCAGGTAATCAATTTTTTTATCAAAGTCGTCATCGTTTTTCCTTCGTTTATCAATGAGCTTACAGGCATGTATTACAGTGGAATGGTCTTTGCCGCCAAAATGTTTCCCGATCTCGCTTAACGAGGAATCAGTAAGGGACTTGCTTAAGTACATGGCGACCTGCCTTGGAAAGGCAATATCCCTTGTCCTTTTTTTTGCTTTTATGTCCTGTAATTTCAGCCCGTAATATTCACATACTTTTTTCTGTACGTAATCAACCGTCAGCGCCCTTTCCTCTTCGTGGATCAGGTCTTTAAGGACGTTTTTTGCCATATCAACAGTTATAAGCTGTCCGGTAAGGGAGGAGTGCGCTCCAAGCCTGATCATGCACGCCTCAAGATCCCTGATGTTTGACTTTAGATTGCTTGCCAGGTAGAAACTGACATCTTCCGGCAGTTGAATCCCTTCCATCTCGGATTTTTTCCCTAATATCGCCATCTTTGTCTCGACATCCGGGATCTGGATATCGGCAATCAGCCCCATCCCGAACCGCGACCGCAGTCTTTCCGTGATAGGGGAAATATCTTTTGGCGGCCGGTCACTTGAAAAGACTATTTGTTTATGAGTGTCATAAAGGGCGTTAAACGTATGGAACAATTCTTCCTGGGTTCCGCTTTTCCCTGCGATAAACTGTATGTCATCTATGATAAGGACGTCAAGACTTCTGTACTTCGTCTTGAACTCGACCATCTTGTCGTTCCTCATGGAGTAAACGAATTCATTGGTAAATTGTTCAGCCGGAGCGTATAACAGTTTAATATTATCATGGTCGTCTATTATTTTATTGCCGATTGCGTTCATAAGGTGTGTCTTGCCGAGCCCCACTCCACCATAGATAAACAGCGGATTATATGCCTTGCCGGGCGCATCGGCAATTGCCCTTGCCGCAGCATGGGCAAACTGGTTGCTTGCTCCTATTACAAATGTATTAAAGGTAAACTTTGGGCTGAGAAAGATGCCGCGGCTGGCCAGCAACGCCCTTCTGCTTTCACGTTTTGTCTCGATCTTTTTGAGAGCAGGGGCTTCTTTTTTTTCAAAAATCTGAAACCTTACATGTACCTGCCTGTTGAGAAGGTCTCCCATGGTTTCAGAAATAATCCCCGGATAATGGTCGTCAATCCATTCCTTAAAAAACTTGTTTGGGACTTCAAGGACAATCTGCCGGTCCTGAAGCTGCAAGAGCTTTAAAGGCTTGAACCAGAGATCAAAGGTTTGGGTGCCAACTTTGGCCCCTATGGTTTCAACGGTTTTTGTCCAGGCTTCTTCAAGGTTCATGAGTTTTTTATGTGTGTCGTGACAGGTTCTTTGAGAGACAAATATAGTTATTCACACCTGTTTATAAATTGTTGGTAACTTTCCTGCGGGAGGAGAGTGCCATATTATATATCATGTTATTTGTTATAGGCAAGCATTTTTTGTAATTCTTATTATTACAACAAGATATTGTGAGTACGAAAAAAAAATGCTCATATATTGTGTCCATCACGATTTTTTTTGCTTGCATTAATGTTGCCGGATGATATAATATTGGCTGATGCCGGAGGTGTTGGAAAAGTTTGATTTAGAGAGGATTGAACCTGAAAAGAACGGTGATCTATCTCTTCAGAATCCGGAAAACGCTTCCGGTCACCTGGATAGCTTTCATTTCAAATTGCCCGTCTTCGAAGGCCCCCTTGCCCTGCTGCTTCACTTAATAAAGGACCAGAAAATCGACATCTATGATATTCCGATCGTTGAAATAACCCACCAGTATATGGAATACCTCGAATTGATGAAAGAGCTTAACCTTGAAATTGCGGGTGAATTTCTTGTGATGGCAGCGACTCTTATCCATATAAAGTCCAGAATGCTCCTTCCTCCAGATGAAGAAGAAAAGGAAGAAACGTTGGAGGATCCGCGAGCGGAGCTTATTGAAAGGCTGCTGGAATATCAGGCATATAAGGATTCAGCGGGTCAATTAAGAAAAAGGGAAGATATCTGGAAGAATATATTCCGGAAGAACGTTCAGGACAAAAAACATTTTGAATTTGAACCCGAGCCAATACTTTTTGATGCAAATGCCTATGACCTTATTTCGGCATTTAAAAAACTTTTAGAAAAGGCGCCTGAAAAGGTTGTTGAAATAACAAGAGAGTCGCTTACTGTGGCCGATAGGATAAATTTTATAATAGAACGGCTTGAGGGAGAGAATGGAAGAAGATTTGAAGATCTTTTTGAAGAAGGATTTACTATGCTCGATTTGATTGTGACTTTTATTGCGTTGCTTGAGGTGGTCAGACTCGGTCTTGTAAAGATATATCAGGAGAAGGCATTCGGCTCAATTTGGGTCATGAATCCCCGACAAAAAATTCTTGAGGAAACGACGGATGTTGCAGTGTCTATGGAGGCTGAGTCTTCAGGGGTTTTAGCTTAAGAGTTTAAGATGTCTGCGTTGTCTATCTCTTCTATCGCCTCTTCGACAGTTTCCCTGACAAGGTCGCTTTCGTCATCAAGTGCATCTTCTAAGAATTTTAGCGCGTTTTTGTGCCCTATAATACCCAGCAGATAAGCGGCGTCGCCGCGGATAGTTGCATTCGGATCATTCAGCAGTTTTGCTATCCCCGGAACAGCCGGCAAAATACTGTCAATCTCCTCGTCCTTCAGGGTTTCAACAAGGGCAACTGTTCCTATCCTGACCCCCATTCTTTCATCGCCGAGTAAATTACCTATGAAAGGATAATAACTTTTATCATGCTTAAACATATCGATAATATTTTCAAGGAATCCTTTTTCCATATAATCAGCAATCATTTTTAACGTTGATTCAAAGTCTGATTTGTTTTCCATTGTGCGAGAAGTCCTGACACGACGATTGACGAATCCTTATTTAACAGTAAGCTTGCCCTTGCCCTCAACAACCTCACCGATGACCGAGTATGACATTTTCTCTCTTCCGGCAACCTTGTCGAATTTCTTCATGCCCTCCGGACACAGGGAGATAAGCATTCCGCCTGATGTCTGGGGATCGGAAAGAGATAGTTTGTCCACATTTGAAATATTGGAGGCAAAGGACGTGTTTTTGCTGCAATATTCCAGATTTCTCTTCGCTCCTTTCGGCACTGCTCCTGCTGCTATGAAGTCCTTCACCCTTTTCATTAAAGGGATTTTGTTATTATGGATAACCATATTGACCCTTGACCTCTTTGCCATGTTTAATGCATGCCCCAGAAACCCGAATCCCGTTACATCCGTAGCCCCTTTTGCTCCCGCGTATACTGCGGCTCCGGCGGCAGTTTTATTGAGCATAAGCATGGAATCAATTGCCGGTTTCAGCGATGGTCGCCTCATTTTTCCGAGCTTTACAGCGGAAGTCAAAATGCCCGTTCCTATCTCCTTTGTGAGCACAAGAATGTCTCCTGCGGATGCGCCTCCGGCCCTTAAAATATTATTCTTTTCGACCACTCCTGATATGGCAAAGCCGAACTTAAATTCATTATCTTCAATGCTGTGTCCTCCAATCAGGCACGTCCCTGCTTCGTTAAGCTTGTCCACTGCGCCCTTTAAAAGCGATCTTATAACGGCCGGAGCGAAATCACACGATGCAAATCCAAGAATAGCAAGCGCTGTGAGAGGGGTTCCTCCCATAGCATACACATCGCTGACGGAATTGGCGGCGCATATAGCTCCAAACGTATATGGGTCGTCAACTATGGGCGTAATGACATCAACGGTTTCAACCAAAAGATTGCTTTTGTATTGAAACACACCTGCATCATCACCCGGACCGACAACAACACCCCGGTTTTTGCATTTATACAAATCAACAAGTATTTCAGACAGGTCCGCCGGACCTAACTTGGCGGCTCAACCGCCGGCTTTGATTTTCCGTGTAAGTCGTATTTCTTTCATACTTGTTTATCATACGTTAAAGATTTTCCCGTGTCAAAAATGGGGCGGGAAAGTGCCCGGGAAGTGTTTTGGACAAGGCAGACAGCACTGAGTTATCACAGCCATTAGTCCATAACGTTTTGACTTTTTTGACGAAAAAGGGCATTATATAAGCAAATGTTAGTGTTTTCTGAAGCCAGATAAGCGTAAAATGGAGCGGAATATTAATAAATATGGCAAATAGACAAGAGTATATAAAAAAAATGGAATTAAAAAAACAGGCCAGGCAGCAGGCAGGTCTGCTCTCCGAGCGGTTTTCAAAAGTTTCGGGCATTGTTATAAACATAACATACTTTCATAATGCGGAAAATCCCGTGCTTATGGAACGCAAGATAAATGTGTTCCCTTCCAGTTATGCCTATTTTAATATGGAGTGCATGATAAAAGGCTGTGATAATGGCGGCTTTGACTTAACATCGGTAATTGCTAACCAGATAAAGCATCACAAGACATCAGTAAAAGGGAAGATGGATTGCAAAGGTGAACACGTTGACCTTACCACAGACCTTGCCAGTATCGCTTACGAAATCAATGTGAAGTACAATAAAAGTTCCAAAAAAGTTTCCCGATAATCTCTGAGTAAATAATGAAAGCAGCGTCACGTTCTTATACCGCTTGTCCCCCCTTTTGTCCTGCCTGCTTTATACATCATTTCATTTGAGAATAGCTCAATTCAGGCAAAATGCAGTTTGCGGCTTTGACATTTGGGGTAAAATTTCTGTATTTTACATTGTCGTGATTGATCTGCATACACATACCCTGTTAAGTGACGGTGCGCTTCTCCCTTCAGAGCTTGCAAGAAGAGCTTATGTTATCGGTTATAAGGCGTTAGCGATGACAGACCATGTAGATATGTCAAATATCGAATTCGTGGTTCCACGAATTGCCGAGGCAGCCAGAGTGCTTAACAGGCATTCAAAATTGAATATTATTGCCGGAGCAGAGATTACACATGTCCCGCCGAAAATTATCGGGGAACTGGTAAGAAAGGTAAGAAGCCTTGGGGCAAGCTTGGTAGTTGTTCACGGTGAAACAATTGCCGAGCCGGTCATTCCCGGGACAAACAGGGCGGCCATAGAAGCCTGTGCTGATATTCTATCTCACCCGGGAATTATCAGCATTGAAGATGCGGCTATGGCAAAAGAAAATGGTGTAGCCCTTGAAATTTCTTCAAGAAAAGGGCATAGTCTTTCAAATGGTCATGTTGCAAAGGTTGCCATGGCAACAGGCGCAGCATTGGTAATAAATACTGATTCCCATGAGCCGGAGGACCTGATTAGCCAAGAATATGCGACAGCCATATTGAGGGCTGCCGGTATTCCTGAAAAAAACATTGAAACAGTTTTTGCAAACTCTCAGGAAATTGCAGATAATGCCGGGAGAAACTGAATGCCTAAAATGATAAAAAAAAGGGCTGTTAAAAAGAAGTCTTCACAGGGAGATGAGGTAAAGAGCACGGCATTGCAGGCATTGGATGTTCTTAGGAAAAGGCAGAAACAGATAATAACTGCAGCATCAGCGATAGCGGTTATTGTTATTCTGTATATGGGTTTTGCGCTTTATTCATCTTCTTTGAAAAATAAAGCTTACTCTTTAGAGATGGAGGCAAACAGCGTTTATTACGGTCCGGTCAAGGATGAGTCTGCGTCTGATGAGGATAAATGGAAAAAGGCCATAGAGATGTATAAAAAAGCAATTGATATAACGGCAACACCGACCGCATTATTTTATCTCGGAAATTGTTATTTCAATCTTGGAGAGTATGAGAAAGCAATAAAGGAGTACAACGTTTTTACGGATAAGTTCGGTAGAGAACAGGCCATAGTCGCCCTCGTTTATCAAAAACTCGCGTCAGCTTATTTCAGGACCGGCCGGAATGATAAAGCGCTTGAAACGCTCGGCAAGTTTGCTAAAGTTGAAAGTGGTATTTTCAGAGACACGGCGTTAATTATTGAAGCAAGATATCATGAAAAAACAGGTCAAAAGGAAAAGGCGTTAGATCAATACAGGACAATTCTGACTGAATTCCCGACCTCTCCCTGGAGCGTTGAGGCAAAGGCAAAGGTCGCAACAGATGAAGCTGAATCCAGGCAAGCTGAAGAAATATCTGAAGAGCCGGAAGTTAAAAGAGAAGAAAAGACAGGAGAACAACCCAAAAACGTGTCAATAGAATAAAGATGCGTATATTATAATCCATGGGTTTTAAACAAAACTGAATATCAACTGTTGTTATACTGCTTTACATCCAGTTTCAATTTTTCGAGTGCATCCGGGTCATAGCCCGAATAAAGATTAGTAAAGATGGAATTATTTGTAAGAAGAGGATCTATATTATCGGTTACAATTCCCTTTTTCTTCAATTCGTCCCAGCATATAGTACCCGGAACAGGAGAAAACTCAGTGAGATTGATCTTCAGGTTCAGTGCCTTTAAAAATTCTATGCCTTCCTTAACTTCTTCAAGCCCCTGTCCAGGAAGGCCGTACATAAGATAAACCCCCACTTGCTCTTTTGTAAAATCATGTTTTTTTAAATTCTTGACTGCAGATTCGAGAATATCTGTAGTAACCTTGCCGCCTGTCCCGGTCTGTCTCGCCTTATCAACAGTTTCAAGACCGAGCCTTAAGGTCTTAAAACCTGATCTTTTCATCAGATACGCAATCTCATCATCTACAAATCTTGCGTGAACGCCATTGGGACAGTGAAAACGAATCCTTAAATCAGCCTTTATTACATTTCTCAACACAACTTTCAGATGAGAATCAGCGTTTGCCAAAAGGGCATCGTCATAAAAGGCAAAATCCCTGACACCGATTTCATAAAGCTCTTGAATCTCTAAATTTATATGAGAAGGTTCCCGCTGAACGAACCCGTTAAAAAGAACAGATGATGCGCAATAAGAACAATTAAACGGACACCCTGAACCCGTAAGGACCGTAGAAAAAGGGAAATGCCGATACAGGCCAAGCTTATAATAGGGCCTTGGATTGTTATTCTTATTAAGGCATAGGCCGAAATCTTTAAAAATTTTTTCTATGCCCCGCCCGGAACATATATCCCCCTTTAATTCTTCCTTGACCTGCCGGGAACTATCGGCAGCAGACGGATGACGGTGTCTTAAAAAAGGAGACTTTATGTGCCCCCTGTATATATAGTCAGCGCCTGAATTCTCTGACGCATGTTTGTGATAAAGGGTCGCATATATGCCGCCTAAGATTACGGGGATACCGGGTGACACGGATTTAATGATTTCTATTGCCTTTTGTACTCCGGGATACCAATAAGACATTATAGACGTGACAATAACAAAATCATATGGAAGGCTGCTTCTTAATTTTTCCTCGAAGTCTTCCAAACTTATACCGTATCGCGCGTAGTTTTTATGGATCGTCCTTATTGTTTCCGGTTTTTCAATAATCTGTCTTGGGTATTTCCCTGTGCCGAACTTCCTTTTTGTCTTGACTACATCGGTGCAGTCAATAAGCCTGAAGTCAAGGTCGAATTGGCTCAAGTATTCGGCAACCCTGAGAAGCCCGAGGGGCCTTGACCACATATTTGTAGCCGCAAAGTCATAAATCCAGGGGTTAATGAGAATACACCTTAGTTGCATGGTTTTATCCAATAAAAATTCCTTGACAGACAGTTTACTTTAGATTAATCTAATGGCAATATTTTTTAACAGCCATAAATAAAAAAGGGGGTACGGAGATGAGGAAGTTTCTGGTTTTTATCCTGGTCTTGATCATAACGGTTTTTGCGGCGTCATTTGCTCCGGCTGAAACAGCCGTGGAAGAGGAAAGCAGTCCTTCTCAGGAAGCCTCGGTAGAAGAGGCCCAGGAAGGCAGCCTTCCTTTTGCGATCTCACGTTTTTTAATTGCCGGGAGCGTTGAAGACAGGGAGCCCGTCGGTGTTGTCAATGTATTTGCATCTACAACAGAGAAAGTGTACTGTTTTCTGGAAGCAAGAGATATTAACGAGACTGTGACTGTTGCCGTTGTGTGGTATTATGGAGAAAAAGAGATGGCAAAAATTGATCTCACATTAAAAAAAGGCTGGAGATGGCGGACTTATTCGAGCAAGAAATTAGCAGGATTATCGGGTGACTGGAAGGTAGAGCTTCAGGACGCAAAAGGAAACGTCCTGCAAACATCTGAATTCAAGGTAGAGTAGATTTTTATAAGTTGCTGAAGATAAAGCATCTAATGGCCACTAAACTGACAGGTTGTTGTAAAATTCTTCGTAACTTTGGGGAGGGCGTATAATTTCCACGCCCATGCTGTTCGTTAAGCCGTGAGGGGGTGTCTTATAGGACCATATCACCCTGCAGGAAAGACATATTGCTTTTCCGGAATCAGGCTGAATTTTTACATCAAATTTTTTGCCCGGAGGAAAATCCGAGGAAGCCGTAAACGGGACAGCTCTCAGATATAGACTGTCTTTGGAGAGATTCTCCACAATTCCGGAGGTGGTATTACTGTCAGAGAGGAGTTTAGCATTGAAATTGACTATTTTTTTAGGTGTAAATCCCATGTATTAAACCGCCCTTAAATATAGGCACTGAGCCTTTGTTTTTTTACCCTTCCCATGACCATGCAAAACAATTCAGCATTTACAGGATATCCACTCTCTTCTTAAACATACTAAATTGGAAGATGGAAATAAAGTCGTTTTATGCTGATTTTTTTGAAGGATTCAGGACTGTTGTGCTATAGGCAAATGTCCTACAAAAAGACAGACAAAAAGTGGCCGGCAGTTGTCACAAATAATGCATTTTTAGATTGAGAAATAC
>JAUVPO010000271.1 GCA_030598625.1 Deferribacteres bacterium
AGGGACGCTTGAGCATCTGAGGGAAGGACTTATCGAAGGAAAGGCGGACGCCGCCCTCGCAGCCTCGATCTTTCATTACAGGGAATATTCAGTGCGCGAAGCAAAAGAGTATTTGCAGTCAAAAGGCGTGCCGGTCAGGCTTTAATATGGAGGTTCAACCTCGATAGTGTGGTCCCCTGCTTCTCTATCCTGTACAGCTCCAATATCTCATCTCCGGCGGGCTTTACGTTGAGGTAATATTTCTGATTATTTTTTGTAACAGCAACGTTTACCATGGTAAGCTTTTTTGCGTCGGAATACCTTGCGCATAATGAAGCGGCAATAGAAATGGCTTCGTCAGTCGCAATCCCTAAAATAACGGTTGTCGGGCTGCCGAATTCCTCAACTTTTAAAATGTGGTCATCCGGATCTGCAAGTGACCGGACAGCGTTGTTGTCCTCTTTATTCCTTCCGACAACAATTTTGCAATCAGGAGAAAACCTGAAATGCCTGCCGACTCTCAGGAAGTTTATATCTTTGTATTCGGGATTTTTTATATGTTCCAGAAGGTCTTTTAATTTATGGGCATAAACAGGTTCGGTAAGCAGACATCCCCCTGCAGGCGCGGGATATTCTGTAAGACCGAGTTCTTCGGCAAGCGCCATTTGCGGCTTTCTTGTGCGCCCGTTAAAGTCATAAAACAAATCCCGGTTGACTAATCCTTTTTCTTCAGGAATGGTCGCAGGAAGCAATTTGCCGCTCAAAGGACGAACTACAAGACCTTTTACGTCCGCTGCCTTGTCTATCATGGGAAAACAGTCCTTCCTCTGGCTCATCGGCCTCTGTCCGAGCACTTCGCCGGTGATGAGGAAATCAGCTCCGGTCAGATCCATGAAATCCTTTGCCTCTTTTAACATAAGGATTCTGCAATCAACGCATGGATTCATGTTTTTGCCGTGACCGAACCGCGGGTTTTTTACAATTTCAAGGAACTTGCCGGACAAATGTGAAAGTTTTACCTGAAACCCGAACTTTTCCGATGCGGCAAAGGGGTCTTTGGAACAGGAAGATTTATCACTTATGTCACAGCCAAAGTGATTTAAGAAAGTTATGGCTGTAACTTCAACACCCTGTTTCAGCATAACAAGTATTGCAAGGGTGCTGTCAAGACCACCGGAATAAAGTGCAATTGCCTTTGACATAAATAAATTTTACTACTAAATGGTTTTAACTTTCAATTTTTATTGCTTGAACTTAGAAACCAACTATTGTAAAGTATTTTATGCATAGGGTTGCTGTAATAATTCCGGCGAGATACAATTCGTCCCGCTTCCCCGGAAAACCCCTTGCCGACCTTAAAGGAAAAAATATTATTCAGCATGTTTATGAGCAGGCATTAAAGGCAAGTCTTGTTGACATGGTTTTGGTTGCTACGGATGATAAGAGGATTATTGATGCGGTGACGGCTTTTGGAGGAAAAGCAGTCTTGACCTCCGGCAGTCATGCCAGCGGCACCGACAGAATAGCGGAAGCGGCCGGAGATCTGGAATGCGAGTTTGTTGTAAATGTCCAGGGTGATGAACCGTTTATCAGACCTGAGATGATTGATGATGTAGTCAACCTGTTGTACAATGATAATAGAGTATCAATAAGCACTTTAGCGAAAAAGATCACTGACATAAATGAGGTTCTTTCACCTCATATAGTAAAGGTTGTTATGGACGACGAAGGCTTTGCCCTTTATTTTTCAAGGTCGCCAATCCCATATTACAGAGACGAGTGGAGCGATTTAAACAATATTAAATTTAAGGACCATGATACTGTAGTTTATAAGCATGTAGGTATTTATGGTTTCAGAAAAGACGCGCTTTTAAAATTTTCAACAATGGACAGGGGCAGGCTTGAAGATGTTGAGAAACTTGAACAATTAAGAGCGCTTGCTTCCGGAATGAAAATAAAGGTTAGAGAAACCGAATTTAACACATTCGGCATTGATACAATTGAGGATTTGAAAAGAGCGGAGGACCTGTTCGTAATTTAGTATAAATTTAGCGGTAGAGGGAAAGAGGAATGACAAAATATATATTTGTAACGGGCGGAGTTGTATCATCTCTTGGAAAGGGCATTGCCGCGTCGGCAATAGGGGCGCTTCTTGAGGCAAGAGGACTTAAAGTGACTATTCAAAAATTAGATCCCTATATTAATGTCGATCCCGGAACGCTCAGTCCGTTCCAGCACGGAGAGGTTTTTGTAACCGACGACGGGGCTGAAACAGATTTAGACCTTGGTCATTATGAAAGATTTATATCGACCCGTAATTCGAAAAAAAACAATTATACTACCGGCAAGATTTATTATAACGTGCTGCTTAAAGAGAGAAGGGGAGATTACCTGGGTGATACAGTTCAGGTTGTTCCGCATATAACGGATGAAATAAAAAGCGCTATTAAGAATGTCGCTGAAGAGTATGATGTAGTAATCGTTGAAATAGGCGGCACCATCGGAGATATAGAAAGTTTGCCGTTTCTTGAGGCGATCAGACAGTTCAGGTATGATGTC
>JAUVPO010000156.1 GCA_030598625.1 Deferribacteres bacterium
ATAATAATGTCAGGAGAATCAACCGGATTATGGAATACTCGATCATGGCGAAACCGTTTTTCTCCATTCCCGTTATATATCCCTTCACTCCGTTATGCCATCTTAACCTTAGCAAACCATCCCCTATAAGCATGGCCTGGGAAAAGCCGGAATGCTTTATATTGCTGCCGAGTTTCACATCGTCTATTATCTCCAGGCGAAGCCGCTTATGTCCCCCGCTCTCATCGTAAGCGGTTTTTCTTACCAGATTGAAGGCGCCGATACCCGCGCATAAGCTTTTCCTTCCATTAACGGCCCATGGTCTTATGCTTAAAAGAAAGATAAGACCGAAAAAATCTATTATGGCGTTTTCCCAGTAACCGCCTCTTAACAGTTGGGGAACAAGGCACAGGTGGTCAAGCTTGTGATGGGTAACATACTGAATTGGCAGGCGCAGGGCATCTTTTTCAAAAATTATATCGCCGTCGGTAAATAGAATGAATTCACCCTTCGCCATCCGGGAGGCTTTATGCATGGCATGGTTTTTCCCCAGCCACCTGTCCGGGAGTTCCTTTATGTGGACAACCTTCAAACGCCCGTCTCCCTCCGCCAGTTTGTCCATAATCACCCCGGTCCTGTCTTCGGAACGGTCGTCCACCGCTATAATTTCAAAACAGGGGTAATCCATATCCAGTAAGGAGCGGAGGTTCTCCTCTATCTTTTCCTCTTCGTTTCTGGCGGGGACCACGACAGATACGAGCGGCCAGTCGGAAACCGGGGGGAGGGGTTTCGCGCGGTCTATCAACCGGTAGTTTCTTGTAAATCCAATAATCCTCAACGCCCCGAGTAGCCAGAAGCCCCCCAGACACCAGCCAAATATCAAAAGAAACCACCACCCCATATTTAACCTCCCTGCCAAAAGATTTTTACATTGGATTTTGGGGGCATTATCACGGTTTATCGGATTATTTAATTCTCTACTTAAATCATATCTTCGGTCAACTCCGGAAACTATAACAAGTGCGACGCTTAAAAAAACGGAGGCAATAATGCCCCCGAAAACTATCTAATACCCGGGGGTAATATGTTCCTGTATTTTTTTAGGTTTAAGAGTCTTAACATAAGATATGATGTTCTTCATGCCTTCGGAATTGCCGTCAAGAGGTTTTCCTTCCAGGGCATTCTCAATGCAGTAGTTAACGGTATCTCCAATACTGTTTAACTGCTCGCCCAGAACATTGAATGTCTTTTTGCTTCCGTCAATATCCTTGCCGCCGAGATGGCATGTATTGCAGCTTTTGCCGTTTGTGCCGAGGGTCGCGGCATTAAACAGGGACTTTCCTTTCTCAACATCACCTGAATATGCTGTCCCGGCCGGCAAAATCAGCGCGAGAGACATCAGCATAGTTAATATTGCACTTTTCATTTCATTCACCTCCTTAGTGAGAATAGTTATTCGCGGAACAAAAGGGAAGGGGGAATACCCCTTCCCTTTGTTTTCATGCGTTGGTACATAATAAATCCAGCATACTGCTTTTAGAAGCTTACATCAAATGTCAGATAAATGTCCTGCGCGTTCTCCAGGGCCGCGAACATCTGGGTTCCTGATGGGTCCATTGTATTTAGCTTGTCAATCTCCTTGGGTTCTCCAATCCAGTTGTTGCTTCCCGTATATTTAAATTTGTAATATTGGTAGCCGAGCCGGACAAATGCCTTTCCGAACTTCGCGACAGGAGTTCCGGGCAGTTCCTGTATGACATAACCCTCATACACGGAGCCCCTTGTCCCGAGCTTGCTTGTCCAGAGGTCATCGGCAGCCGGTGTAAAGGTTATCCAGTACTGTGTACCATAGTTGTATTCAAATCCCACTTTTGTCCCGGTTTTCTTTATGTCGTATCTTGCACCCGCGTAAACCGACCTTCCGGTATGGCTTTCACTATCAACCGTAGGAGTCATGGGATTATCATCATAGAGCAAACCAAAACCTCCGTTTGACCATGTTGCGCCGCCATCCATTGAAAAGAAGGGCATTTCATAGAGATTCTCATTCGGGTGGGTCTTGCTCATGGCCCCTGAGACAAAGAGGTTGAGGTCACCGATACCCAGGTCCTCAAGCCTGCCGCTGACATAGAGGCCGAGATTATCAATATTACCGAGGTTTGAGGACACTCCTCCGTCAGGGAGAGAATCGAATATATTGAATGCCCTGACCGCCTGTAATTCAACATTGAGGTTGTCAGTATAAATAGGATCAATAAAGAAACCTATAAAGTCAGTGTCCTTGGGGAAATCGGTCCCCGTAACATCAGTCTCAAAACCGCTGTCATATCCCCTGCCGTAGCAGAACTTTGCATATGCCCCCGGAAGCGCTTCAATTTTGGGCGCGTATCCGAGAGTCAGCCCGTCAAACGCGTAATCGATTATGTGTCCGGCCACACCCGAGGTCCCGATCTTTTGGGTATTCTGCCTTATGTTTGTAGGCACTCCCTGCGTGGAGTATCTTCTCCCGATTGAAAACCATAGCGGGGTCTCCGCGATATTGCTCCATGTGGCAAAGGCATAGTCTACCCTCAGGATGCTGTCCTGCGGCACATAGCCGGCATTGCCGTCAAAAGCGCCCATTGCCCTGTCCGCAAAATAGTTGCCCTGTACAGGAGACATAGTTTCATGTCCCCATGTCTTGTACATGGACAGTCGGGACTGGAGCGAAAGATTTTCCAGCACCCTGGCGCTCACCTTGAGCCTGAAACGATTGAACATGACTGATTCATTCTTTGCTGTATAATTCTCTGTCGGCGATGAACGAAAAAGAGTTGTCAGCCCGGGCATCGGATAATCAGGAACTGCATAAGCGCCCGCCGGATTATACTGCATGTAATCATGCACGTCACCTCTGAGGGAATCAAGCCTGAACCTGTACTCGCCGCCGATCATGAGCCACGACTAATTGCTCCCGCCGTCCCCGGCCTTTTCTTCCACCGCAGCGACCCTCTTGTCCTGGAACATCTCCTGGGTCTTCATTTTTTTCATCTGTTTCTGCAGGACCTCAACCTGATTATTGAGGTCCTGAATTTTTTTGCTTACTTCTTTCTCTGTCAGAGCAAATGCATTAACAGGCAGTGCAAAAGCTAACATAAGAAAAAAGATGACAATTCGTTTCATGAAAATTCCTCCTTATAGCATGACCACTATCCATGGCCCTTAATTCAGCCGGTAAAACCGGCAGTTTTATTCAAAGTTAAAATATGGTTAGCAATAACATCCTGTTCCGCATGAGAGGTAATATTCCTTATATAGCGCAAGTCTGATGCCAGGAAACGGACTATTTAACAACTTATTGATTTAATTGAATATATTTAAGGTGGAATTTGAATCGATGGAATTCGAGGTAAAGGCAGGTGTTTCAAAGTGTTTCAGCAATGAAACAGCCATGTGAACAGTGTTTCACCGTGAAACACTATGTATGGAGGTTATATTTTTTTAATTTTCTCCAGAGGGTGGTCCGGCTGAGACCGAGATCTTTTGCCGCCCTGGTCTTGTTGCCGTTATATTTTCTAAGGAGTCCCTGAATGCAAGACTGTTCTGTCTCTTCGTTGTTTACGGACAGACTTTGCATTTTAACCGCAGGCCCCTCCCGCAGTGGAAATGCCTTAATGGAAGGTGGAAGGGATTCAAGGTCAATGCTGTCTGATTTTGAACGGATGCAGGCGTGCTCTACGGCATTTTCGAGTTCTCTTATATTTCCCGGCCAGTCATAATCCATAAGGGCGGACATGACTGCGGGCGCTACTTCCATAATTTTCGGCCTGTTCGGTGATTTCAGGGAATATTTAGATAGAAAGTGTTCTACGAGCAGTGGGATGTCTTCTTTCCTCTCTCTCAGCGGAGGCATTTCAATCGGCACGACACAAATCCTGTAATAAAGGTCTTCCCTGAATTTTTTGGATTTTATCTCATCCTGCAGCTTTCTGTTTGTCGCTGCAATGACCCTTACGTCTACTTTGTATGTTTTTGTATCTCCGACCCTCTCAAACTCCATGTCCTGAATCACCCTTAAAAGTTTTGACTGTAAAGCAGGCGGCATTTCACTTATTTCATCAAGAAAAACCGTGCCCCCGTCCGCAAACTCGAATTTCCCCGTTTTATCTTTTATGGCCCCGGTAAAGGCACCTTTGACATGTCCGAAAAGCTCGCTCTCAAACAATCCTTCCACTATCGCGCTGCAGTCAATCTTCACAAAAGGCTTGTTCCTCCTGTAACTCTCGTGGTGGACGGCCCTTGCCACAAGCTCTTTCCCTGTGCCGCTTTCCCCTTCAATGAGCACCGCGCAGTCAGTGTCCCTCAACGTCTCTATCAGTTCGAATAATTGCTGCATCCTCCCGCTTTTGCCGATAATATTGGAAAACCGGTTTCTGTCGGCAACCTCTTTCTTTAAATTCTCAATTTCCGAGGCATCTCTTATCGTGGCGATCAACCCCTTGTCTACCGGGCCTTCCTTGAGCACGGCCGTACTGATAAATACCGGAATCACGGTCTCGTTTTTACCTGTAATCCGCTCCCTGACATTTGCCATGCCGTAACCATTTTTTAACGTACGTGAAAAAGGACAGTCCCTGCCGCAATTATCACCGTTTAATATACTGTCGCATGAAAGTCCGAGAACGTCCTGTCCCTTCAGCCCGGTAAGTTCCTCCATCCCTTTGTTAAAGCTTGTGATGCGGAGGTCCTTATCTACGGTAAATACACCGTCGGCAAGACTGTTTATGATCGAATCTATCCTGTTCTTTTCCTGGGCAAGAAGGATGTTGCTTTTCTCCAGGGATTCCATCACCTTAATGGCTTCACTCATGGGCCTGAAGTTCTCTATAATGCCGATCATTCCGCCGTCTTTGTTGTTCAGGGGGGCAACATTCAGACAGAGGGGGATTGAGGCGGAAGCGCTTTTCTCGCTGCTCTTGTACAGATTGATGTTTATAAAATGGGATGTGCAGCTGCTGTTTCTGTTCCTCGAGTCCAGGGGGCAGTTTTCCGAACAAAGGTCGGTCCTGATTATATCGCTGCAGGCCGCCCCCTCTACAGTCTCATTTCGAAG